>DASTKF010000335.1:0-4507 GCA_035716065.1 Gaiella sp. | reverse complement strand
GAGGGGCGTGCGGCGATCGACCGCGAGAAGCTCTACGCGCCCGGCGAGGCGGTCGCGACGCTCAAGGCGCTGCCGGACGCGAAGTTCGACGAGACCGTCGAGGTCCACTTCCGGCTCGGGCTCAACGTCCGCCACGCAGAGGAGCAGCTCCGCGGCACGATCATGCTCCCGCACGGGACCGGCCGCGCGATGCGCGTCGCCGTGTTCGCCGAGGGGGACAAGGCGCGCGAGGCGCAGGACGCGGGTGCCGACGTCGTCGGCTCGGCCGATCTCGCGGCGAAGATCGAAGGCGGGTTCCTCGACTTCGACGTCGCGATTGCGACGCCGGACCAGATGGGGAACGTCGGCAAGCTCGGTCGGGTGCTCGGGCCGCGCGGCCTCATGCCGAATCCCAAGACGGGCACCGTGACGTTCGACATTGCCAAGGCGGTCTCGGACGCCAAGGCCGGCAAGCTCGAGTACCGCACCGACCGCGGCGCGAACGTCCACCTGCCGATCGGCAAGAAGAGCTTCGGCGAGAGGCAGCTGCTCGAGAACTACGCCATCGTGCTCGAGGAGATCGTCCGCGCGAAGCCCGCGGCTGCGAAGGGCCGCTACATCAAGGGCATCACGCTCACGACGACGATGGGGCCGGGGCTCCATCTCGACCCGACCCGGACCCGCGACATCGTCGAACCGGATTCCGCGGTCGCGGAGTCGGCGAGAGAGGCTGCTACCGTCTAGCGTCACATTCGACTAGCACCGCCGAAGACAACCGGCAGCCCGTAGGGCAGAGGACCGGTCGAGGTGTGTCAGGAGCTTCGTGGGCTCGCCCACGTTCCGGACCTGCCTCGCGACGGCAGGTCTAGTCGTTTTCCGGAGGAAAACGACACATGCAGAGAACCGAGAAGGAACAGGTGGTCGCAGAGCTCGCCGAGCAGCTGCGCTCGACCGATTCGCTCATCGTCGCGGACTACCGCGGGCTGACGAACACGCAGCTCGAGGAGCTGCGCAGCAAGCTGCGCTCGAGCGGAGCGCGCTTCCAGGTCGTGAAGAACACGCTGACACGGCGCGCCGCGTCGGAGGCGGGCGCCGAGGCGCTGCTCGCGCTGCTCGAGGGCCCGACCGCGATCGCGTTCGTCGACGCGGACGGCGACCCCGTAGCCGTCGCCAAGGCGCTGTCCGACACCGCGAAGGAGACGAAGGTCCTCGCGCTCCGCGGCGGGACGCTCTCCGGCCGGTCGATCTCCGGCGAGGACATCGAGGAGCTTGCGAAGCTCCCGGCCCCCGAGGTGATCAAGAGCCAGCTCGTCGGCGTCATCGTCGCGCCGCTCACGCAGCTCGCCGCGCTCGTCGCCGCTCCGCTCCGCGACCTCGTCGGCCTCATCGACGCGCGGATCGCGCAGCTCGAGGAGGGTGGCGACACGTCCGGCTCCGCCGCTCCCGCCGCCGAGGACGCGCCGGTCGAAGCCGTCGCCGAAGAGGCGGACGAGGTGGAGGAGCCCGACAGCGATGCGGCCGCACCGGCCGAGGACGTCGTCGCCGAGGCGACCCAGGAACCAGAGGCATCCGACGAGGCCCCCGCGGCCGAGGACGCCGAGAACGCAGACCCAGGAACCGAGGAGGAGTAGGAGATGGCAACGGACACCGCAAAGGTGCTCGAGACGCTCGGCAGCATGACCGTGCTCGAGCTCGTGGAGCTCAAGAAGGCGATCGAGGAGGAGTGGGGCGTGACCGCCGCCGCTCCGATGGCGGTCGCCGCTGCGCCCGGCGCGCCGGCCGCCGGTGACGGCGCGGCCGCGGAGGAGAAGGACTCCTTCGACGTCGTGCTGACGGGTGCCGGCGACAAGAAGATCCAGGTGATCAAGGTCGTCCGCGCAGCGACCGGCCTGGGGCTCAAAGAGGCGAAGGATCTCGTCGACGGCGCCCCCGGCACCGTCAAGGAGGCGCTCGCCAAGGACGAGGCCGAGAAGCTCAAGGCCGAGCTCGAGGAAGCAGGCGCAGGCGTCGAATTGAAGTAGCTCGTGGGGGGAACCCCAGGGTTCCCCCCACAAGCCCCTCCTTCGGGCTTGCGCACGGCCGCGAAGGGGGACGCACGGATAGACGGGTGAACTTCGCGCAAGGGCCTTGGCGACAGGGCCCTTGCGTCATCAGCTATTCTTTTGAGCGGACAGTTCCGCCGCCCCTTCGGGGTTGCGGCGGAGCATGCGTGTCCGCTATTCTTCGCTGTTCCGCTTCGAGCCTGGCTCTCACTCTGCCCGTCCTCATCACTGACCGCCGTACGTAAGGGAGGCTGTTCTTGAGCAGCACCGCAGTCGCGCCGCGCGCGCGCAAGACCTTCTCGCGTCTGAAGCACGTCCTCGACCTCCCCAACCTGATCGACATACAGAAGGCCTCGTTCCAGTGGTTCCTGGACGAGGGGCTTCGGGAGACGATCAACGACATCTCGCCGATCACCGACTACACCGGCACGCTGGCGGTGGAGTTCGGCGACTACGAGTTCGGCCCGCCGCAGCACTCGATCTCCGAGTGCCGCGAGAAGGACCTGACCTACCAGGCACCGCTTTCGATGACCGTCCGCTTCGTCAACACGGAGACGGGCGAGATCCGCGAGCAGCGGGTCTTCATGGGCGACTTCCCGATGATGACCGAGCACGGCACGTTCATCATCAACGGCACCGAGCGCGTGATCGTCACGCAGCTCGTCCGCTCGCCCGGCGCCTACCTGATGGAGCCGAAGGACGCGACGAAGCAGGTCTTCACCGCGAACCTGATGCCGTCCCGCGGCTCGTGGCTCGAGCTCGAGATCGACAAGAAGGGCATCGTCTACGCCCGCATCGACCGCAAGCGCAAGCTGCCGATCACGACGCTGCTCCGCGCGCTGCCGGCCGAGGACCCGACCACCGGGTTCGAGCTCGACACGTCGACGAACGAGGCGATCCTGTCGCTCTTCGACGAGTCGACGCGCGCCTACATCCAGAACACGCTCGACAAGGATCCCTCCACCCGCGAGGAGGAGGCCCTCATCGAGGTCTTCAAGAAGCAGCGCCCGGGTGAGCCGCCGACGCTCGACAACGCGCGCAACCTGCTGCGGTCGCTGTTCTTCGACCCGAAGCGCTACGACCTGACGAAGGTCGGCCGGTACAAGCTCAACCAGCGGCTCGGCGTCTCGGTGCCGGAGGACGTGCGCGTCCTCACCACCGAGGACATCCTCGCGCTCGTGCGGAGGCTCGTCGACCTGCCGGCGTCGCTCGGCGTGCTCGAGGACTCGAAGGACTTCGCCGCCGAGGCAGCCGTCATGTCGCGCGAGCCCATCCGCGGCGAGCTCGACGAGTACGAGCACTTCGGCAACCGCCGGCTTCGCACGACGGGCGAGCTGATCCAGGAGGCGTTCCGCGTCGGCCTCTACCGCATGGAGCGCGTGGTGCGGGAACGCATGACGACCGAGGACGTCGACACGATCACGCCGCAGACGATCATCAACATCCGTCCGGTCGTCGCGGCGCTCAAGGAGTTCTTCGGCTCCTCGCAGCTGTCGCAGTTCCTCGACCAGACGAACTCGCTGTCGAGCCTCACGCACCGTCGCCGCCTGTCGGCGCTCGGCGCGGGCGGCCTGACCCGCGAGCGCGCGCCGATCGAGGTGCGCGACGTCCACCCGACCCACTACGGCCGGATGTGCCCGATCGAGACGCCGGAAGGCCCGAACATCGGCCTGATCGGCGCGCTCGCCTCGTACGCCACGGTCTCCGAGTTCGGCTTCATCCAGACGCCGTACCGGGTCGTCGAGAAGGCGAAGGTCTCCGACGAGATCATCTACCTCGACGCCGCCCAGGAGGCGCAGTACACGATCGCGCAGGCGTCGGAGGCGGTCGACCCCAAGTCGGGCAAGTTCGTCAACGAGCAGGTGCTGTGCCGCTCCGCGGCCGGTGAAGCCGTGATCGCGCGGGCAGACCAGGTCGACTACATGGACGTCTCGCCGGCGCAGATCGTCTCGGTCGCGACGGCGCTCATCCCGTTCCTCGAGCACAACGACGCCAACCGGGCGCTGATGGGAGCGAACATGCAGCGGCAGGCAGTGCCGCTGATGATCCCGCAGGCGCCGCTCGTCGGCACGGGTCTCGAGTACCGGGCCGCCATCGACACGGGCGACGTCGTGCTCGCGCGGAACGCGGGCACGGTGATCGACGTCGACGCGGAGCTGCTCGTCGTCGAGGGCAAGGGCACCCGCGACGAGTACCCGCTCACGAAGTTCATGCGCTCGAACCAGGGCACGCTGATCCATCAGAAGCCGGTCGTCGGGCTCGGCGACACGGTCCAGAAGGGCGAGGTCCTTGCGGACGGCGCCGCGACGGACGGTGGCGAGCTCGCGCTCGGCGCGAACCTGCTGGTCGCGTTCATGCCGTTCGAGGGCTACAACTTCGAGGACGCGATCGTGCTCTCGGAGCGGCTCGTCAAGGACGACGTCCTGAGCTCGATCCACATCCACGAGTACGAGATCGACGCGCGCTCGACGAAGCTCGGCGACGAG
>DASTKF010000334.1:0-4680 GCA_035716065.1 Gaiella sp. | reverse complement strand
TGCGTCGTCGCGACGGCGTTGCTGCTGCCGGCCGCAGCCGTCGTGCTCGCCGCCGGCCTCGTGGTGGGAGGCGTCGCGGTGCCGCTCCTCGCAGCGCGGGTCGCCCAACGGATGGCCCGTCGCCAGGCGGCGGCGCGCGGCGAGCTGACGGCGGAGCTGGTCGAGCTCCTCGCCGGCGCGCCCGAGCTCGTCGCCTACGGTCGGGAGGACGAGACGCTCGCCCGCGTCCGCGCAGCCGACCGGGAGCTCGGCCGCCTTGCCGGGCGAGACGCGCTGATCGCCGGAATCGCGGACGCGGCATCGATCGCTGTTACCGGCCTGACGACCGTGGGCGTCCTGGCGCTCGCCGTGGCCGCCCACGACGCGGGAACGCTCGACCGCGTGGTCGTCGCGACGCTCGCGCTGCTCGCGCTCGTCTCGTTCGAGACCGTCGCGCCTCTGCCCGCCGCGGCGCGCGAGCTGGCGGGGACGCTCGCGGCCGGGCGGCGTGTCCTCGAGCTGACGGCGCGCGGGCCGGGCGTGCGCGATCCCGAGCGGCCGGGGCCTGCGCCGCGACCGCCCGTCACGGTGGCGCTCGAGGGCGTCACGGCGCGGTACCCGGGCGCGGTGACACCGGCGTTCGAGGGCCTCGACCTCCGGCTCGAGCCCGGCGAGCGGGTCGCCCTCGTCGGCCCGAGCGGCGCCGGTAAGACGACGGTCACGAACCTGCTCCTGCGGTTCCTCGACCCGGAGGAAGGGCGCGTCACGCTCGCCGGCAGCGACCTGCGCTCGCTCCGGCAGGAGGACGTTCGCCGCGTGTTCGCGCTCGCCGGCCAGGAGGCGCACGTGTTCGACTCGACGATCCGCGAGAACCTCCGGCTCGCGCGGCCGCAGGCGAGCGACGGCGAGCTCCACGATGCGCTCGCGAAGGCCCATCTCGCCGACTGGGTCGCCACCCTCCCCGACGGGCTCGACACCCTCGTCGGCGAGGACGGGCGGCGCCTCTCCGGCGGCCAGCGGCAGCGGCTCGTCGTGGCGCGCGCCCTCCTCGCGGACGCGCCGGTTCTCCTCCTCGACGAGCCGACGGCGCACCTCGACCCGCCCACCGCCGAAGCGCTCGTCCGTGACGCGCTCGACGCCGCTGACGGCAAGTCGGTGCTCCTGATCACGCACCGGCCGGAAGGGCTCGACCTCGTCGATCGCGTGGTGACGCTCGAGCCGGGCGAGCCCTCCTGGACAGGGGCTCGCCCGGCCGGCGAGGCTCGAGCTCAGCCCGCGAAGGGCGTCACGTCCTGATTGCAGGTCGTTCCGACCGGTGGGGCGCGCGACTAGATGGCGACGCCGGTGTCGAGATCGAAGAAGTGCAGGCGGGTGGTGTCGACCACGAGCTCGATCGGCTCCCCCTCCCGCGCGCGCGTGTCCCGGTCGACCCGGGCGACGAAGGCCGGAGGCCGCTCGTCAGCCCCGTCGTTCCCCTCCGCGACCGGCTCCGACCCGACGGGCTCGGCCGGGAGCGGAAGGTGGAGGTAGACCTCCGCGCCCATGTCCTCGCGGATGTCGACCTGCGACGACAGGCGCGCATGCTGTGAGGCATCCGGGACGAGCGCCGCGTCCTCGAGATCCTCAGGGCGGATCCCGAAGGCGAGCCGGCGATCGACGTACCCCTCGAGAGCCGGCCTCTCGGACACCGTCTCGGGGCGAAGCTCGATCGTCGCCTCGCCCATGCGCACCGCCAGGCCGCCGTTTCCCCGCTCGAGAGTCGCATGGAGGAGGTTCATCGGCGGCGCTCCGATGAAGCCCGCGACGAACAGGTTGGCCGGGCGGTCGTAGACCTGCTGCGGGATGCCGGACTGCTGCAAGCGGCCGCCCTGCATCACGGAAACGCGATCGCCGAGCGTCATCGCCTCGCTCTGGTCGTGCGTCACGTAGACGGTCGTGACCGCGAGGTCGCGCTGGATCCGCGCGATCTCGGCGCGCATCTGGATGCGCAGCTTGGCGTCGAGGTTCGACAGCGGCTCGTCCATCAGGAAGACGCGCGGCTCGCGCACGATCGCGCGGCCCATCGCGACACGCTGCCGCTGGCCGCCCGAGAGGGCGCCGGGCTTCTTCTTCAGCTCGCCGGCGAGGCCGAGGACCTTCGCCGCATCGGTGACGCGGCGCTTGATCTCGCTCTTCGGGAAGCGCCGCATCTTGAGGCCGAACGCCATGTTGTCGTACACCGACATGTGCGGATAGAGCGCGTAGTTCTGGAAGACCATCGCGATGTCGCGCTTCTTCGCGGGGAGGTCGTTGACGATCTCCTCGCCGATCCGGATCTCGCCCTCGGTCACCTCCTCGAGGCCGGCGATCATCCGCAGCGCGGTCGTCTTGCCGCAGCCGGACGGGCCGACGAAGACCATCAGCTCGCCGTCCGCGATGTCGAGGTCGAGCGAGCGGACCGCCCGGGTGCCGTCGTCGTAGACCTTCGTGAGGTTGTCGAGGGTGATGCCGGCCATGGTCAGCCGGTCGCGGGAGCCGCGACCGGTACCACGCCGAGGCGCTCGAGCTCGCTCAGCACGAAGGCGACCGACTCGTCCGGCGAGCGCGAGACGGTGTCGGCGACGATCTCCGCGTCGTCCGGCTCCTCGTACGGGTCGTCGACACCGGTGAACTGCGTGATCTCGCCGGCGAACGCCTTCGCGTAGAGGCCCTTCACGTCCCGCCGCGCGCACTCCTCGACCGGCGCCTTCACCCACACCTCGACGAACGGCCCCTGCTCCTCCACGAGCGCGCGCACGCGCCTGCGTGTCCCGTCGTACGGCGAGATCGCAGCGACGACGACCGCGGCACCGTGCCGCGTGAGCCGCGACGCCACCCAGCCGATGCGCTCGATGTTCGTGTCGCGGTCCTCGTGGGAGAAGCCGAGGCCCTTCGACAGGTGCGTCCGGACGACATCCCCGTCGAGCACCTCGACGTGCAGGCCGCGCCGCTCGAGCTCGGCCGCGACGGCGTGGCCGATCGTCGTCTTGCCGGCCCCCGAGAGGCCGGTCAGCCAGACCGTGAACCCCGTCTGCCCGGTCGACGCCACGGCGGAGTGGTACCAGAGGCGCGGCGCTCCGGCCCAAGTGACACAGTGTCACTTGGTCAGGTTCGCCCCGCAGCCGTCGGGTTGAGGAACGGGACGGGGCTCGCGTCGGGCTTGCCGTCGTCGACCGCTTCAGCTGGGTGCCAGCCGGCGCGGAGCACCTCGACGAGCGAGGGAGGCGTGATCAGCGTCGCCGTCCCGGAAGGGCGCCGCTCGGCCCGGCCGTACCCCGCGAGCGACCACGGGAGGAGCGAATCGCCCTGGACGAGCTTCGGCGCCCCGTCGTGGAGCACGAACGCGCCGTCGGGCAGCGTGTCGAACGCGACGGCGTGGAGGCGGCGCTCGCGCGCGGCAGGGTCGATCCGCTCCTCGTGCAGCCGGGCGTCGATCGCGTCCGCCCCGCTCTCGTCGTGAAGCTCGCGCCAGATGGCCGAGAACCGGTCGTAGTCCGCGCGGCGACACTCGGCACACGGACGGTGCCCCGCCGCGAACGCCGTCGCCTCGTCCAGGAAGAAGAGCTCCGTGAACCGGCCGGGCCGCTGGAGCGGCGAGCGACGGCGTCCGCGGAACTCGAGGCGGCACGCGATCCAGCGTCTCACCTGGTACACGCGCCGGATGCGGCCTTCAGCGTCATGGAGACAGCCGCGATTGCCGTAGACGAGCCCACGCGCAGGATCGGCGACGAGCTCGCCGAGGGGCGTGACGCGGTTCTGCAACGGCATCGGTGCTCACCCTAGAGACGCAACCTGTAACCCGGCCGCAACACCGGGGCGCATAACGTCCGACCTCGTGGACTGGACGCTCTTCCACGCCGTGAACTCCACGGTCGCAACGCGCGACTGGCTCGAGGACCCGACGACCGCGCTCGCGGGCGTGGTCGTCCCGCTCTACGCGCTTGCGACGGTCGGGCTCTGGTTCCTCGCGCGCCCCTACGGGCCGGTGCGGTGGAAGCTCGCCTCGGCGTCCGCGCTCGTCTCGGCGGCGGTCGCCCTGCTCGCGAACCAGGCGATCTCGCACCTCTGGGAGCGACCGCGGCCGTTCACCGCCCACGCGTCGCTGACGCACGTCCTCGGAGCGCGGACGACCGACCCGTCGTTCCCGAGCGACCATGCGGCGGCGGCGTTCGCGATCGCCTTCGCGGTCTTCGCGTTCTCGCGCCGGGCCGGTGTCGTCTTCCTGACGGCTGCGAGCCTCATCGGGCTCTCGCGCATCGCGCTCGGGATGCACTATCCGAGCGACATCCTCGCCGGGCTGCTCGTCGGGCTTGTGTCCGCCGCGCTCGTGACGCGGGCGGGGCGTCCGTGGATGAGCCAACTCGTTGCGCTCGTCAGCCGGGTTTCCGACCCGCTGCTTCGCCCGGTCTGGGGCGGAGCGCGCCGGATCGCCTCGTCGCGGCGCGTCTCCCCGTAGCCCGCCGCCCCTCCCGCCCAAACAAGCGAGCGCTCTCAGTCGTCGCAGCGGTCGAGAGCTTCGAGCGAGCCGGCTGCCACCGACGCGCGGATCGTGGCGATCGGCGCGGCGATCGCAAAGCCGGTTCCGGGGTCCGTCGCGAACGCCACGGCGACGATCCGGCCTTTGGCGTCGACGACCGGCCCGCCCGCCTCGTCGCGGCCGAGGCCGGATGTCAGCCGGAGCAC
>DASTKF010000333.1:0-20643 GCA_035716065.1 Gaiella sp. | reverse complement strand
CTCCGCCGTCTCGGCCCGGGTGGACGACGTTCGCGCCGTGCTCGCCCGCGCGCGCGACCGGCTGGGCGGCAACGGCGTGCGGACGCTCCTCTTCATCGACGAGATCCATCGCTTCGACAAGCGGCAGCAGGACTCCGTCCTCCATGCGGTCGAGGAGGGGCTGGTGACGCTGATCGGCGCGACGACCGAAAACCCCTACTTCGAGGTCAACCAGGCGCTTCTCTCACGGTGCACCGTGATCGAGCTCGAGCCACTCACGCTCGAGGAGCTCGGGCAGGTGCTCGAGCGCGGCGCGGCGGCCCTCGACGCTGCTGTGTCTCCCGACGTCGCCACCGAGATCGCGCGCCGTGCCGGCGGCGACGCCCGCACCGCGCTCCAGACGCTCGAGCTCGCGTGGGAGACGGCCACGACGGCCGGAGAGGAGATCTCGGTCGCACACGTCGAGGACGTCGCGCGGAAGCGGCCGCTGCGCTACGACCGGGCCGGTGATCGGCACTACGATCTCGCGTCGGCGTTCATCAAATCGATGCGAGGCAGCGATCCCGACGCCGCGGTCTACTACCTCGCGGCGATGCTCGAAGGAGGCGAGGATCCGCGCTTCCTCGCGCGCCGCGTCGTGATCGCTGCGAGCGAGGACGTCGGAAACGCCGACCCGCGTGCCCTTCTCGTCGCGGTCGCGGCCGCGCAAGCGGTCGAGCACGTCGGCCTCCCGGAGGCGCAGCTCAACCTCGCCCAGGCGGCGATCTACGTCGCCCGCGCGCCGAAGTCGAACGCGTCGGCCCGGGCGATCTGGCAGGCCCGGACAGACGTCCGTCGCGAAGGAATTGCGCCGCCGCCCGCCATGCTGCGCGACGCCCACTACCGCGGCTCGGCCGCGCGTGGGCACGGCGAGGGCTACGTGTCGCCGCACGACGATCCCGGCCGGGCCGGTATCGACCACCTCCCCGAGGAACTGCAAGGACGGGCGTACTATGTTCCGTCCTCGATCGGCGAGGAGGCGGAGACGGCGCATGACGATCAGCACCGGTGACAAGGCTCCGGAGTTCGATCTCGAGGAGAGCTCGGGTCGACCGCGCGTGCGGCTGTCGAACTACCTGGGGCGCTCCAACGTGCTCCTCGTCTTCCATCCGTTCGCATTCACGGCCGTGTGCGCCGAGGAGGCGCAGGACCTCCAGGAAAACCTCGCGTCGTTCCGCAACGCGAACACGGAGATCGTGTTCGTCTCGTGCGACGCCTCCGCCGCGCGCCAGGCATGGAAGCAGGAGCTCGGCGCGGAGTACACGTTCGCCTCGGACTTCTGGTCGCACGGCGCCACTGCCAAGCGCTACGACGTCTTCAACGAGGAGAACGGCGCGCCGATCCGTGGCACGTTTTTGATCGACACCGACGGTGTCGTGATCTGGTCGCTCGTCAAGGACTCGAGCACCCGCCGCACGGAGATGGTGCCCGAGTCGCTCGAGACGCTTCGCGTCGACACGTGAGGCGCGGGCGCGCTTCGCCATCGTCCCGGCGGCCCGTCCAGCACGGTCGGGATCTCCGCGGCCGGGATCTCCGCGGGCGCCGAGGCGGCGGCGCTCCGCTCCGGGCACGCGGTCACACATTCGGCACGAAGCCGACACAGACACGTCACGGTCTGGCCGATAGCGTGACTCCAGGGGGCCTCGCTCCCCCTTGGGGGGGCGCGGACCGGGGGCCGACGAGCGGGAGAAGAGCCGGCACGGGCACGCAGCCGCCGCGAACACGAGGGCATGGGCGAGGGCGAGGGCGAGGGCGACTCGCGTGAGCCGGCTCCACGTCCACACGTGGGGCGACGACGACGCTCCGCCCATTGCCTGCCTCCACGGCGTCACGAGCAGCGGCCGCCACTTCGAGCCTCTCGCCGCGCTGCTCGCACCGGCGTCCCGGGTCGTCGCGCCGGACCTTCTCGGCCACGGCGACTCACCGCGCGAGCCGCCGTGGCGACTGCCCGACCACGTCGACGCCGTCGAGGACGCCGTCGGCGAGGCAGCGGTCTGGCTCGGCCACTCGTTCGGTGCACGGATCGCGTTCGAGCACGCCGCGCGACATCCCGGCACCGTCGAGCGGCTCGTCCTCCTCGATCCTGCGATCCTGCTTCCTCCTCACGTCGCGCTCTGGGCCGCCGAGAACGCCCGCCGCGAGCGGGTGTACGAGAGCTTCGCGGCCGCGATCGACCGACGCTACGAGGAGAGCCAGCTCCACGACGCGCCGCGTGCGCTCGTGGAGGCCGAGCTGCGGGATCACATGGTCGAGGACGAGGACGGCTGGCGCTACCGGTACACGCAGGCGTCCGTTGTCACCGCCTACAGCGAGATGGCGACCCCACCGCCCTCGTTCGCCGACGTTCGGGTCCCGACCCTACTCGTGCTCGGCGCCGATTCCTACCTGCCCTACGACCACCTGCTCGACGCGCACCGCGCCGCGCTCGGGGACCTGCTGGAGGTCGTCACGGTGCCGGGAGGCCACACGGTGCTGTGGGATGCCCTCGACGAGACGGCCGACGCCGTCGCCAGCTTCCTGGCCCGCCCGGCGGCGGCCACCTGACCCGCCGCGCCGAGCGGCTCAGCTCACGTACTCGTCCGCGATCGCCAGAGCCTCGTCGAGGATCGCAATCCCCGAGTCCACCTCGTCGCGCGTGATCGTGAGCGGCGGCACCGCCATGACGACGTTCCAGTGCGTCATCAGGTAGAGGCCCTGCTCGAGTGCAGCCTTCGCGACGCGCGCGACGGGCAGCGCCGCCTCGCCGGAGGCGTTGAACGGGACGAGCATCTCCTTCGTCTCGCGGCTCTTCACGAGCTCGAGGCCCCAGAAGCAGCCGAGGCCGCGGACGTCGCCGATCGACGGATGCCGCTCGGCCAGGCCACGGAGCGACTCGCCGAGGTACGCGCCTACGTCGGCGGCGTTGTCGACGATGCCCTCGTCCTGGAACGCCTCGATCGAGGCGATCGCGGACGCGCAGGCGAGCGGGTGGCCGGCGTAGGTCAGCCCGCCGGGGAAGAAGCGGCCGCGAACCTGGTCGGCGATCTCGCCCCGCACGATCATCGCCCCGAGCGGCACGTAGCCCGAGTTGATGCCCTTCGCCACCGTGAGGATGTCCGGCACGACGTCCCAGTGCTCGCACGCGAACCACTTGCCCGTCCGCCCGAAGCCCGCCATCACCTCGTCGAGGATGAGCAGGATCCCGTGCCGGTCGCAGACCTCGCGGATCGCCTGCAGGTAGCCGTCGGGCGGGGGGATGATCCCGTTCGTGCCGGTGACGGTCTCGAGGATCACGGCTGCGACGGTGTGCGCCCCCTCGTATTCGAGGATCTCCTCGAGGTGCGGCGCGCCGGTGCACACCGGGCACGGATCCGGGTGCCCGGCAGGGCAACGGTACGTGTACGGGTCGAACATCCGCACGACCCCGGGCATCCCGGGCTCGGCCGCCCAGCGGCGCGGGTCGCCCGTCAGCGTGACCGCGCCGTTCGTCGCGCCGTGGTACGAGCGGTACCGCGCGATGATCTTGTTGCGGCCCGTGACGAGGCGCGCGAGCTTGACGGCGTTCTCGTTCGCCTCCGCGCCTCCGTTCGTGAAGAAGGAGACGGACAGGTCGCCGGGCGTCACGTCAGCGAGCATCCGCCCGAGCCGCGAGCGCGACTCGTTCGCCATCGGCGGGCCGATGGTGCAGAGCACGTCTGCCTGGTCCTTGATCGCCTGGACGATCTTCGGGTGCTGGTGGCCGATCGAGACGTTGACGAGCTGCGAGGCGAAGTCCAGGTACCGCTTGCCGTCGTAGTCCCAGAAATGCCGGCCCTCCGCACCTGCCACGGCGATCGGATTGATCTGGTCCTGCACCGACCACGAGTAGAGGACGTACTCCTTCGCGTCCGCGACGATCTCGGCTCCGAGGTTCGGGTTCGCCTCGACAGTGGCCATCTTCACGCTCCTTCGCTCGCTCGCTCCTCCGATCGTAGCCCTCCAGCTGCCGCAGCCCGACGACGAGCGCGATTGCGCAGAACCGACCGGCGCGTCAGGATCTGACGGTGGCGATCATCGAATCCGCGAGGATCGGCGCGCTCCTCGAGCGCGACGAGCTGCTCGACGGACTGCGGACGGCGCTTGCCGACGCCCGGGCGGGACACGGCGCGCTTCTGCTCGTCGGCGGCGAGGCCGGAGTGGGCAAGACCTCGGCGACACGGTTGTTCTTCGAGGAGGCAGACCGCGACGCAATCGGGTTGTGGGGAAGCTGTGATCCGCTCGCCACTCCGCCGCCGCTCGGCCCGTTCCTCGAGATCGTCGAAGGCGCTCCCGCGGGGCTCTCCGACGCGGTCGATGCCGACTCTGGTGCGCACGCAGTCGCGATGGCGCTGCTCGCAGCCGGCCAACGCGGCCTGCCGCTGCTCCTCGTCCTCGAGGACGTGCACTGGGCCGACGAGGCGACGCTCGACGTGCTGCGCGTGCTGGGTCGGCGGGCCGGCGGTACCCGGACGCTCGCGATCGCGACGTACCGCGACGACGAGCTCGAGCGAGACCACCCCCTCCGTGTCCTGCTGGGAGATCTCGCCACGTCGGAGGGTGTTCGGCGCCAGCGGGTCGAGCGGCTCTCCGCGGCTGCGGTCGTCCGAATGGCCGAGGGCCATGACGTCGACCCCGCGGCGCTCTATCGACGGACCTCCGGCAACCCGTTCTACGTGACCGAGGCCCTCGCGGCCGGCGGGGACGATGTTCCGGCCACCGTCCGAGACGCCGTGCTCGCGCGGGTCGCGAGACTCGGCCCGCACGCGACGGCGGTCGTCGAGGCGGTGTCCATCGCTCCTCCCTCGCTCGATGCGGGATCGATCCTCGCCGTCGTGGGCGAGGCGTCGGAGTCGATCGACGAATGCCTCGCCTCGGGGGTGTTGCGCACCGACGATGGCGGCATCGCGTTCCGCCATGAGCTCGCGCGCGTGGCGGTCGAGGAGTCGATCTCGCCCGCCCGGCGACTTGCGATGCACCGCTCGGTGCTGCTTGCGCTCACCGACTCGCCGCGCGCCAGGTCCGACGTCGCACGGGTCGCGCATCACGCCGAGCAGGCGGACGACCGAGAGGCGGTGCTCCGGTTCGCGCCCGCGGCCGCCGCAGAAGCAGCCCGTCGCGGGGCCTACCGTGAGGCGGCAGCGCAGTATGCGCGGGCGCTGCGCTTCGGCGACGATCTCTCCCCGGGCGACCGCGCCGACCTCCTCGAAGGCCGTTCGCGAGCCTGTTACCTCGCCGACGACCAGACCGAGGCCATCCAGGTCATCCGGGAGGCGATCCTGTGCAGACAGGCCCAGGGCGCACCGCTCGAGGAGGCGCGCGCCCTCACCGAGCTCACCGACTACCTCTGGTGCCGCGGATACAACGGTGAAGCGGACGAGGCGGTGGCCCGCGCGTCGCAGCTCGCAGCCGGCCTCCCTGAACGGCGCGCGCACGCGTACGTCTTCCACACGCAGGCTCTCGAGGCTCTCGGCCGCGGTGACCTCGAGGCATCGCTCGAGCACGCCCGGCGTGCGCTCGAACTCGGTGAGCGTTTCGGCGACGAGACGATCGCGGGTCATGCGCGGGTGACCATCGCGGGCATCCACGCTCGCGGCGACCTCGAGCAGGGCATCGACCTGCTGGAGGACGCGGTCGAGTCGGCGCGACGGCAGGGTGAGCACGAAGTCGCAGCGCGTGGTCTCAACAGCCTCGTCTTCCGCGGCATCGACTGGAAGCGCCACGACCTCGTCGCGCGCTACATCGACGACGCGGTCGAGTACTGCACCGAGCACACGGAGGACCTGTGGCGCATCAACGTCCTCGCGGTCGCGGCCCGCTGGGCCCTCGACCGTGGCCGTTGGGACGACGCGGTCGGCTATGCGAACGCGGTGCTCGACGATCCGCGAGAGTCACCGTGGACACACCACGAGGCACTGTGCGTCCTCGCCCTCGTGCGGACGCGGCGAGGCGACCCCGGGGCGCGAGAAGCGCTGGCCGACGCCATCGTAGTCGGCGTCCCGCGCGAGGAGGAGTTCGCGCACGTGGACCTCGCGGCGGCGCGCGCGGAGGTTGCCTGGTACGAGCGCGCCCTCGACGACGTCGACGCCGCGACCGCGGTGATGCTCTCCTCAGAGCTGGCCGATCCGACCGCCGTCGTGCGCCTCCAGCTCTGGCGACGCCTCGCAGGGCTCGAAAGCGACACCGGCGTCGACAGCCCAGGCCCGTTTGGGCTGGGCCTCGCCGGCCGCTGGCAGGAGGCGGCCGACGAGTGGGCCGAGGCGAGCTGCCCGTACGAGGCCGCGCTCGCGCTCTCGCAGACCGACGACGTCGAGGCGCTCCGACAGGCCCATGCCGAGTGCCTTCGCCTCGGCGCGCGGCCGCTCGCGACCGTCGTGGCGCGAAAGCTGCGCGAGTCCGGGGCCCGCGACGTCCCGCGCGGCCCGCGTGCGGCGACGAGGGCCAACGAGGCGGAGCTGACGCCGCGGGAGCTCGAGGTCCTCGGGCTCGTCGCCGACGGCCTTCGCAACGCCGACATCGCTGAGCGGCTGTTCCTCTCGACGCGCACGGTCGACCACCACGTCTCCGCGATCCGTCGCAAGCTCGGTGCCCGCACGCGCGGCGAGGCGGTCGCCGCAGCAGGCCGGCTCGGACTGCTCGAAGACCGGTAACGCCGGCGCGCAACCTAGGCAGTTCTGCCGATTCGGGCGCCGGCGTCTCGCGCCACCCTTCGACGGGTCGAAACCGATCACGAGGAGGAGGAATGGAGACGTACGTGATTCTGCGCCGCGCCGGCTGGCGGACGGCCGACGATCTCGCCGCAGCGGCAGAGCGCTCGACGACCGAGGGCGAGCGGATGCCCGACGACGTCGCGTGGATCCGCAGCTACGTGCTCGAGGAGCTCGACGGGTCCGTCGGCACCGTCTGCGTCTATCAGGCGTCGAGCCCGGAGGCGATCCGCCGCCATGCGACGGCCGCCGACCTGCCGGTGGACGAGATCGTCAAGGTCGCCGACACGGTGATCGTCCGCACCGACCCCGCGCCCGTCGCGGCCTGAAGGGAGAAGACACATGCGCAAGACAGTGTTGATCGCGCTCGCCGCAGCGCTCCCCCTGCTCGGCGTCGCCGGCTACGCCGCCGCCGGAGGGCAGTCCGAGCTGGCGGACGTCCGGGACGCCACTGCGGCGTACCACGACCTCGCGACCGCGAAGGCGGCGGGGTACACGCTCGAGCTGCCGGACACTTCCGGCAACACCTGCATCGCCGACCCGGTCGCGGGCGCGATGGGCGTCCACATGGTCAACCTCGGCCTGCTCGACGACCCGTCGAACGCCGTGCCGTTCGACGACACGACGCTCGATCCGACGAGGCCGGAGGCACTCGTCTACGAGCCTCGCAACGACGGCACGCTGAAGCTGGTGGCAGTCGAGTACGTCGTCTTCAAGGCCGCGTGGGAGGCAGCGCACGGCGCGGGCTCGAAGCCAAGCCTCTTCGGGCACGAGTTCGACCCGAACCCGGGCACGCGCTTCGGGCTGCCGCCGTTCTACGCGCTGCACGCGTGGGTGTGGAAGCCCAACCCGACCCCGCTGACCGGGATCTTCGCGCCCTGGAACCCGCGGGTCACCTGCTGAGAAGGAGGACACGAACGATGCACAGACTGACGATCCTGGGACTCGCCCTCGCAACCGCGGCGAGCTTCGTCGTCGTCGCGACGGCGGCCGCGCCGGCCCACCGCCACGACATGGCGACCATGTCCGGCGCCGCCGCCTCGCAGAAGCTCGCCTCGGAGCTTGCGCTCGGCCGGCTCGCGACTGCGAAGTACGCCACGAACCTCGCCCTCGCGAAGAAGAACGGCTACGGCGTCATCACCCAGATGATCCCGGACATGGGCTGGCACTTCATGAACCCGAAGATCACGACGTTCGACATCAGGAAGCCGCCGATCCTCGTCTACGGCAAGCGGGGCTCGAGCTGGCAGCTCGTGGCCTTCGAGTGGGTGTTCCCGAAGAAGCCGGCCAAGGCGCCGCTGCCCGGCGCGACGTACGGCTCGTTCGGGGCGGCGTGCCACTACAAGGACGGGACGTTCGCGTTCCAGGCGAGCGAGGAGTCGTGCGCCACGAAGAGCCCGCAAACGGGGTCGGCGTTCAACTTCTGGCACCCCGACCTGGTCACGATGCACGTCTGGGCGTGGTATCCGAATCCGAGCGGTGTGTTCTCCGGGATGAACCCGCTCATGCGCCCTTTCAACGTGGGGTAGGCGTTCCGGCGGCCGGCCTCTGCCGGCTGCCGATGCGCTGAGCGACGCGGTGCGGGCGGCGACTGCCGCCCGCACCGCGTACGTGGTGTGGTCTAGACGAGCTTCTGGTTGTGCCACTTGCGGTAGATCGAGGCCGCCTTGGCTGCGAAGGCGGACACCGCCTCGGCGGGCGTCGACTTGCCCTGCGCCACCGTGGCGAACATCTGCGGGATCAGGAACGTGTTGAAGATCTCGTCCATCACCGGCGTCGTGTTGCCCGGATAGCCGGGGTTCGTCGTGTACTTCTCCGCGATCGTCGTCAAGACCGCGTACTTGCCCCTCGGCTTGTGCGGGTCCTGCGAGGCGATCCTTCGGATCTCCTTGAACCCGCCCTTGATCGAGCCCGTCCAGGGCGGGAAGTTGTAGTACTTCGAGCGGATGAAGTGGTCGCGGTAGTTGAGCATCTGGTCCACGGCGTACTTCTGCGCCGCTTCCTTGTTCTTCGCGAACTTCCAGATCAGGTAGGTGCCCATCACGTGCTCGTTGCCCATGCGCATCGCGGGGCCGCGCGGGATCGAGGCGAGCCAGGTGTCGTCTGACAGAGCCTGATTCCCTGCGTCCTCGGCGGAGCGGGCGATCGAGATCGCGTTGAGGGCGACGGAGAGCCGTCCGGCCAGGAACGCCTGGTTGTTCGATGCCGCGGTCCAGGCGAAGACCTCGTCCGACATGCCGTTCCGGTAGATCTCGCGCATCACCTGGAGGGCCTGGATCGCACCCTGGCGGTTCTTGCCCTGGCCGATGACGACCCGGTTCTGCTCGTCCTGGATGAAGCCGCCGTAGCAGTAGAGAAGCGACGTGAGCAGCATGTTCGAGTCGATCTCGTTCGACATGCCGAGGCCGACCGGGTGCCCGATCTGCTTCAGCTTCGCGGCCCCCCGTCGCACGTCGTCCCAGGTCTTGAGGCTCACACCGGCCTCCTGCAGGAGGCTCTTGCGGTACTGGACCGGGTCCGGCGCATATCCCTCGGGGAAGCCGTAGAACTGCTTCGTCCTCGGGTTGTACGTGCTCTTTCGCGCGACCGACGTCATCCGGCCGACCTTCTTGCTCACCTCCTGGACGAGGTCGGTGACGGGGATCGCCTGCTTCTGGAACGTCGACGGAGGCGAGATGAACCAGAACAGGTCGTGCCCGTTCTGAGCGGCGACCTCCGCGGCGCCCGTCGAGTAGAGCAGCGCGTTGTTGATGTGGTCGATCTTGACCTCGACGTCGTTCGCCTCGCCCCACTGCTTCGCGTAGGTCCCGTCGAGCCACTTGTCGTAGTCGGGGACGAAATGGGCCCACGTCATGATCTTGAGCTCGCCCGAGAGCTGTCTGTGGGCGAACTGCAGGGGACCGTAGGGCGCGGCGAAGGCCCTTTCGGCCAGGCCTCCGAACATGCTGACTGCGAAGGCGGCGGCGCTGCCTCGCTTGAGCAGGTCTCCGCGGGTGAGTGCCGAGCTCGCAGATGCGACTTCTTCGGCTACGTCTGCCACGAGTGATCCTCCTTTCGGGCTTACGATTGTCTAGCGGAACGCCCCTCCTGTAAAGCCCTTGATGAACCGGTCGAGGAAGGCGTTGTAGAGGAGCGCGAGCGGGATCGCCGGGATCAGCGTCGCCGCCATCAGCGACTGCCAGAAGAAGACGTCGCCGCGAATCAGATCGTTGGGGATGCCCGCCGAGACCGTCCGTTGCTCCGAGCTCGAGATGAAGGTGAACGCGTAGATGAACTCGTTCACGCAGAGCGAGAAGGCGAAGATCACGACGGTCAGGATCCCCGGAAGCGAGACGGGCAGCACGATCAGCCGGAGCGCCTTCAGGCGCGAGGCGCCGTCCATCAGCGCGGCCTCCTCGAGCTCCGGCGGGATCGTCTTGAAGAACCCCATCAGAAGCCAGGTCGCGAACGGCACGGTGAACGAGGGGTAGACGAGGATCAGCGCCCAGAGCGAGTCCTTGAGCCCGAGCTGGGACACGAGTCGCGAGAGCGGCAGGAAGAGGAGCGTGGGCGGGATCAGATAGACGAGGAAGATGCCGACGCCCGCGCCCTGGCCCCAGCCGCCCGCCAACCGCGCAAGCGCGTACCCGGCGGGCATGGCGAGCAGCAGCGTGATGGCGACGACGGCGCCGCCGACGATCGCGGTGTTCAGGAGCCACGTCGGGTAGTTCGTCTCCTCGAACAGGAACCGCACGTGATCGAGCGTCGCGTAGTTCCAGAAGTCCCAGTGGAGATGGCCCGCGAGGTCGTTGTAGGTGTACGGCGAGTGCTCGACGTTCGCAAGGTCGAGGTTCGTCTTGAACATCGTGATCAGAGCGAAGAAGAACGGGAACGCGAGGACGATCGCGAACGGGACGACGACGAGGTAGGTGACGATCGTCTGGCGCCTCGTCATCAGCTCACCTGTGCCCGCCGGGCGAAGAACAGCATCAAGATCGTCACGAGCACGAGCAGCGGGAAGAGGAAGAGCGAGATCGCCGCGCCCGCGCCGAGCGATCCCGAGTCGATCCCGACGGCGTAGGCCCAGGTGGGCAGCACCTGCGTGGAGTTGAACGGTCCCCCGTGGGTGAGGAGGTAGACGACCGCAAAGTCCACCGCCGTGAACACGATCCCGAAGAGCACCGCGACGAGAGCGATCGGGAGCTGGAGCGGCAGGTCGACGTACCAGAGCTTCTTGAAGCCGGTCGCGCCGTCGATCCGCGACGCGTCCTCGACCTCTGTAGGGATCGACGAGCGGCCGGCGATGAAGATGACGACGGCGAAGGGCAGGATCCGCCACGCGTGCACGAACGTGATCGCGACCAGCGCAAGGTTCGGGCGGCCGAGCCACTGCAGCGGTACCTGCGCGCCCTCCTCGATGTGCACCGCGCCGAGCAGCCAGACGAGCGCGTTGTCCAGGTGCAGCCGCGCGAGCGTCCAGTTGAGCACGCTGTAGAGCGAGTCGAGGAGCCAGAGCCAGGTGATCGTCGACAGGACGACCGGGGCCGCCCAGGGCAGCACGACGAGGAAGCGGATGATCCACTTGCCGCGGAAGTCGCGGACGAGGAAGTTCGAGAGGACGGCGGCCCCGACGACGACGATCGCCTGCGAGGCGAGCGTGAAGATCAGCGTATTGCGGAGCGCACGCCGGAAGTTCTCGTCGTGCCAAGCGTTCGTGAAGTTGTCGAAGCCGACCCAGTGGCCCGACAGCGAGCCGCCTATCGCGTCGGTGAAGCTGAGGTAGATCGCCCAGACGAACGGAACCCCGACGACGAGCGCCATGAACACGACCGCCGGGGCGATGAGAAGCGGCGCGAGGACGCGGCGGCTTTCGAGAGCATGCCGCCAGCGCCGTTCGACAGGCCGCGAGCGCGCGGCGTGCGCTTCCATGGGACCCCGCCGATCCTAGTAGATTCCAGGTCCGGAGACGGACGTGGCCGAGATCACGCTCGAAAGCCTCACGAAGGTCTACCCCGACGGCACGCACGCTGTCACCGACCTCAACCTCGAGGTGGGGACCGGCGAGTTCGTCGTCTTCGTCGGCCCCTCGGGCTGCGGCAAGACGACCGCCCTCCGGATGATCGCCGGGCTCGAGACGATCACCTCCGGGCAGGTCGTTCTCGACGGTCAGGTGATCAACGACCTGCCGCCGAAAGACCGCGACATCGCGATGGTGTTCCAGAACTACGCGCTCTACCCGCACATGAACGCGGCGAAGAACATGGGCTTCCCGCTCAAGATGCGCGGGCTGCCGCAGCGCGAGATCGACACCCGGGTGAGCGAGGCGGCACGCGTCCTCGGCCTCTCGGACACGCTGCACAAGAAGCCACGGACGCTCTCGGGCGGGCAGCGGCAGCGCGTCGCCATGGGGCGCGCGATCGTCCGCAACCCGCAGGCGTTCCTCATGGACGAGCCGCTCTCGAACCTCGACGCGAAGCTGCGCGTCGAGATGCGCGCGGAGATCTCCCGCATCCAGCGCGATCTCGGCGTGACGACGATCTACGTCACCCACGACCAGACCGAGGCGCTGACGATGGGCGACCGCGTCGCGGTGATGCGAAACGGCGTCCTCCAGCAGGTCGCCGTCCCGAAGGAGCTCTACGCCCGGCCGCGCAACCTGTTCGTCGCGGAGTTCATCGGGTCGCCCGCGATGAACCTCGTGACTGCCGACCTCGAGCGAAGCGACGGCGACGTGCGGGCGGCATTCGGCTCCTATCGCCTCCGCCTCGATCCGGCGACACTCGAGCGGCATCCGGGCCTGTCGGGCTACGAGGGTCGGAGGGTCGTGCTCGGGATCCGGCCCGAGGACATCGAGGACGCCGCCGTGCTGGGCGAGACCGACCCGGAGCGCGTCCTCTCGGTCGTGTGCGACATCCGCGAGGACATGGGCTCCGAGGTGGTCGTGCGGTTCAACGTGGACGCCGACCCCGCCGCGACCCGCGAGGTGGTGGAGGCACTCGCGGTCGAATCCGCCGAGGACGAGGAGGCCCGCCTCGCGGCGGAGCGGGCACGCGGCGCGGGCGTCGTGTTCGTCGCGCGGCTCGACCGCACGACCGATGCGCGCGAGCGGCAACCGCTCACCGTTCAGGTGGACGTGGCCCAGCTCCACTTCTTCGACCCCGAGACCGGTGCACGGATCGGCGAGAGCGACGGCGCGTAGAGTGTCGACACCATGAGGGCGGCGCAGATCCACGAGGTCGGGAAGCTGCCGGTGGTCGGCGACACCGACGCGCCGTCGGGCGACGACGTCGTCGAGGTCCTCGCGGCGCCGATCAACCCGATCGACCTCGCCGTCTCCCGGGGGATCCTGGCGACGGGGCATCCGCCGCTTCCGTATGTCCCGGGCTGCGAGGGAGTCGGCCGGAAGGCCGACGGCAAGGTCGTGTGGGTGTTCGGCGGCGGTCTCGGCCGCACGGCGAACGGCGCCATGGCCGAACGCGTCGCGATCGGCGACTCGATGGCGATCCCGGTGCCAGACGGCGCGGATCCTGCGGTCGCGGCCGGCCTCGGCATCGCCGGGCTCGCCGGCTGGCTCCCGCTCGCGTGGCGGGCGCCGCTGCAGGGCGGCGAGAACGTGCTCGTCCTCGGCGCGACCGGCGCGGTCGGGCTCGTCGCCGTCCAGACGGCGAAGCTGCTCGGCGCGGCGCGGGTCGTCGCTGCCGGGCGGAGCGACAAGGGCCTCGAGCGGGCGACTTCGGTGGGCGCCGACGCGACGATCCGGCTCGACGCCGACGACCTCGTTGCCGCATTCAAGGACGCGTTCGGAGGCGAGGGCCCGAGCTACGTGTTCGACCCTGTCTGGGGCGCGCCGGTCGCTGCCGCGATCCAGGCCGCGGTCCCGCGCGCGACGATCGTCAACCTCGGCCAGTCGGCAGGCGCGACGGCCGAGCTCGCGTCGGCCGCTGTGCGGTTCAAGAACCTCTCGATCCTGGGCCACACGAACTTCGCCGTGCCCGAGGACGAGCTCGCCGAGCACTACCACCGCCTCGTCGGGCACGTGACCGCCGGCGAGATCGTCTTCGACGTCGACCGGCTCCCACTCGACGACGTCGCCTCCGCGTGGCAGCGCCAGGCCGAGGGCGCCGGCGGCACGAAGCTCGTGCTCGTCCCCTGACGGCGCGGGCGAACCGTCCTGCTCGGTCGGAGGTGTCCGACTGAAGTCGGACACCATGCGCTCTGTTCGCCGGGTTACGTGCCTTCGAGAATCGCAGCCAGGAGCGGTTCGGCGTCGACCTCTTCGCCGACGACGATCCAGGCACGGCGCGTCTCGTGGTGGAAGTTGAAGCCGAACGGGCTGTCTTCGGGGAGGCGTGAAGGCAGCGCGGCGACGATCTCCATCAGATGCTCGAAGGGGACGTCGATCCGCTTCGTCGGGCGGAGGTCGAGCGGCTCCGGCTCGCCCGGCGGCACCGCGATCCCGGCCTCGGCGAGGCGAGCCGCGAGTGCGGCCCGGTCGACGCCGAGCCAGTCGAGGAGCGAAGCGGCCGAGCCTGCGTGCCAGAGGAGCGCCACGAGAAGGTCGTCGCGTGTGGGCTCCTCTCCCCGCGCCAGCGCGAGGCCCTCGGCGCGGCCGGACGCCGCATACATGGCGGGGGTGAGGTCGGGCGAGTCGGTCTCCCGGCGCTCGACCGGCGGCTCCGCCCGCTCGAGAATCCCGACGATCGCCTCCTCGAGCCGCTCCGGTGTCGCGCCGGCGGCGCGGAGCGCTTCCCCCGCGGCGCCTTCGCGGCGCGAGAAGGCGAGGAGCGCATGCTCCTCGCCGACCCAGTGGTGCCCGAGCCGGCGTGCCTCGGCGCACCCGGTGTCGGACTTCAGTCCGACACCTCGGCCTGCCGTGACGCTCCGCCCGGACGGAGGTGTCCGACTGAAGTCGGACACCCCGAACGGCGTCTCACGCGGTCGCCGCGGCCGCGTGCAGCTCGTCGCCGAACTTCGCCCGCTCGACGAACTCGCCGAAGCCCGGCTCGACCTTGAGCTCGCCGTCGTCGACGACCACCGTGCCGCGGACGAGCACCGTGTCGATGTCGCCCGAGACCTCGGTGCCCTCGTAGAGGTTGTAGTCCGTCTTCGAGTGCTGGTCGGCGGCGGTGATCGTCTTCCGCTTCGACGGGTCGAAGATCACGAGATCCGCGTCGGAGCCGGGCGCGATGGTGCCCTTGCGAGGGTAGAGGCCGAACAGCTTGGCGGGGTTCGTGCAGAGGAGCTCGACCATCCGGTTGAGCGTGATCCGGCCCTCGCCGACGCCGAAGTGGTGGATCATGTGGAGGCGGTTCTCGAGGCCCGGCCCCCCGTTCGGGATCTTCGAGAAGTCGTCGCGGCCCATCGTCTTCTGCCCGTCCCAGAGGAACGCGCAGTGGTCGGTCGAGATGGCCGAGAGAACGTCCGTGCGGACAGCGTTCCACAGCACGTCCTGGTTCGCCTTGTCGCGAGGCGGCGGCGTGTAGACGAACTTCGCGCCCTCGAAGTCCGGCCGCTCGAGGAACGTCGTGTCGACGAAGAAGTACTGCGTGCACGTCTCGCCCCAGACGTCCCAGCCCTTCTCGCGGGCGAGCATGATCGGCTCGACCGACTCCTTGCACGAGACGTGGACGACGTACAGCGGGCAGCCCGCGACGCGCGCGAGCTGGATCGCGCGGTTCGTCGCCTCGCCCTCGGTCTCGGGCGGCCGCGTCAGCGCGTGGTAGACGGGCGCCGTGTTGCCGGCGGCAAGCGCCTCCTTGACGAGCACGTCGATGGCGTCGCCGTTCTCGGCGTGCACCATCACGAGCGCGCCGGTCTTCGCCGCCACCTCCATCGTGCGGAAGAGCGTCTCGTCGTCGACCATGAGCGCACCCTTGTAGGCCATGAAGAGCTTGTAGGACGTCACCCCCTGGTCGGGCAGCGTCGCGAGCTCGTCCAGCCGCCCCGGCTCGGACAGGTCGGTCACCGCGATGTGGTAGCCCATGTCGATGATCGCCTTGCCGTCGCGCTTTCCGTGCCAGTCCGAGAGCGCGTCGGCGAAGCTCTGGCCCTTCCCCTGGATACAGAAGTCGACGTGGCAGGTCGTGCCGCCGAACGCGGCGGCCGTGTGGCCCGACGTGACGTCGTCGATCGTCGTCGTGCCGCCGAACGGCATGTCGAGGTGCGTGTGCGGGTCGACGAGACCGGGAAGCACGAGCTTCCCGGTCGCGTCGACAACCGTGTCGGCCGTCACGTCGAGTGACTCGCCGAGCAGGGAGATCCGCTCGCCGTCGACGAAGACGTCGCCGACGTAGTCGTCGGCCGCCGTGACGATACGGCCGCCCTTGATCAGTACGGACATCGCGGATCTCCCTTCTCGGTCGCTTCTTCTACTTCCCACCCACGGTGACCTTGACGGTCACCTTCTTCCACGAGGCGCCCGTGACGTTCGCCTTCTCCTTCTTCAGCTGCGCGACCGCCTTCGCGGCGTACGCGTAGTTCGTCGCGCCCTTCGGGAGGCTCTTGATGACGCCGTAGGTCCTCGCGATCTTCGTCGTCTGCGCGAGGGAGCCCGTCGGCGGCAGGCCGATGCCCCGCGAGTTCGGCCAGATGAGCGCGTTGATCTCGTTCATCTGCCACGTCTGGTGGCCGCGGCCGAGCAGCGACCCGTTCTCGAGGACGATGTTCACGCACTCCGCCTGATGGTCACGGCAGTAGATCCAGCCCTGGAACGAGGCCTTCAGGAACTTCACCGTGGTGTCCTGGTTGGCCTTGTCCTTGAGCCAGTCCTCGCGGACGAAGACGTTGTCCTCGAGCATTCCGGTGCCGACCTTCGGGTCGGACATCTTGAAGACGTTCAGGTCCTTGAGCGTGTAGAGCTTCCCGGTCTTCGGGTTCTTGGTCTCGAGCACCTGAGCGAGCTCGTTGTACGTCATCGCCGCGGCCGCGTCGACCTGGTTCTTCAGGAACAGCTGCATGTCGAACGGCTGGTTGACGATCGTCACGTCACTCGAGTTCGAGTGGTCGATGCCGTTCTTCTGGAGCGCCGCGAAGAGCTCGGGCTCGTTGCCGCAGCACCAGACCCCGACCTTCTTGCCGCGCATCTTCTTGATCGTGTTGATCCCGCTCGACTTCCAGGTCAGCTCGGTCATCCCCGACCGCGCAAAGACCTGGGCGACCGAGACGAGCTTCGAGCCCTTCTCGCGCGTGGCGAAGAGGTTCGGCAGCCAGTCGAGGCCGAACTCCGCGCGATTGCCCGCGACGACCGTCTCGGGCGTGATGCTCGGGCCGCCGACCTTGATCGTGACGTCGAGCCCGGCCTTGTCGTAGAAGCCCTTCTCGAGCGCCGCGTAGTAGCCGGCGAACTGAGCCTGCGTCACCCACTTGAGCTGCAGGGTGACCTTTGTCGCCGTCTTCTTCTCAGGGGCGGCCGCCGCGACGGCGACCCAGGTCGCGAACGCCGTACACGCGAGCACGGCCACCGCCATGACCCACTTCTTCCTCAATTCGCCCTCCTCGGGTTTCGTGCGACCCCGTCGGCCGCGTGGTTGCCATTCTGGACCTCCGTCACTCGCCGCGAAAGCCGCGTCGTGAGGGATGCCAACTCGTCGTCAGGCGCTCGGCGAGCGCGACCGCGGCGTAGAACGCGATTCCGAACGCGCTCGCGAGCGCGATGCCCGCCCAGGCGCGCGGGAAGTTGAACAGCTGCGTGTCGTTCAGGATGCTCACGCCGAGCGCGTTCGTCGGGCCGCCGAAGTACTCGCCCACGATCGCGCCGATCATCGAGAGCACGGCCGCGACCTTGAGCCCCGTGAACATGAAGGGCAGCGATGTCGGGATGCGCACCTCACGGAAGACGGAGACGTTCCCCGCCGCGTACGAGCGCATGAGCTCGATCGCGCGCGGGTTGACCGAGGTGAGCCCGCGCAGCGTGTTCACCATCACCGGGAAGAAGCAGAGGACGGCCGCGATCGCCATCTTCGAGAAGGGGTTCAGAAGCCCGAACCAGTTGTTCGTGATCGGGGCGAAGGCGATGATCGGCACCGCGTTGGCCGCGACCGCGAACGGGATCAGCGCGAGCCCGACGGTCCGGAAGCGCGCGAGCACGAGCGCGAAGAGGATGCCGAGCCCCGAGCCGAGCGCGAAGCCGCCGAGTGCCTCCTTGAACGTGTAGAGGCCGTAGTCCCAGAGGGTGCCCTTGTCGTCCCAGAACGCCTGGGCGATGTCGGACGGCTTCGGCAGCAGGAATGTCTGGACGTCGAACAGCGTCGTCAGGCCCTGCCAGAGCCCGATCCCGAGCAGGAAGATGACGATCGCCGGGACCCAGTCGCGCAGCCGCGTCCCGATCTCCCGCGAGAAGCCCGACGGAATCGGCTCGACGACGGTGCTGCTCAGAAGAGCTCCTCCACCGCCGCCGCGGAGCCGTCCGCTGCGTCGCCGTGGCCGGCCGCGAGCGCCTCGCGTACCGCGGTGACGAGCTCGAAGAACCTCGAGTCCTCGCGCGTCGCCGCGCTCCGGGGCTGAGGCAGGTCGACGTCGATCGTCGCGGCGATGCGACCGGGTCGCGCCGACATCACGACGACGCGCGTCGAGAGGAACACCGCCTCGGGAATCGAGTGCGTCACGAACACGACGGTCGAGCCCGACTTCTCCCAGATGCGCAGGAGCTCCATGTTGAGCCGCTCCCGGGTCATCTCGTCAAGCGCGCCGAACGGCTCGTCCATCAGGAGCAGCGCCGGGTCGAACGAGAGCGCGCGTGCGATGGAGACGCGCTGCTGCATGCCGCCGGAGAGCTGCCAAGGGCGGCTCGACTCGAAGCCGGTCAGCTCGACGAGCTCGAGCATCTCGCGGACCCGCTCCTTCCGCTTCGCCCGGTCCCAGCCGAGGAGCTCGAGCGGGAGCGCGACGTTCCGCTGCACGGTGCGCCAGTCGTAGAGCACGGCGTCCTGGAACACGATTCCGTAGTCGTGGTCGACACGCGCCTGGTGCGCCGTCTTGCCGTTCACGCTCAGGCTCCCCGACGTCGGCTCGACGAGGTCCCCGATGATCCGCAGCAACGTCGACTTCCCGCATCCCGAGGGCCCGATCAGGGAGATGAACTCGCCCGGGGCGATCTCGAGGTCGATGTCCTGCAGCGCGGTCACGCCCGTGCGGAAGGACTTCGTGAGCCCCTGGATCTCCACGACGCTCCGGGCCGTGCTCATGCGAAATTCTCCGGCGCGCGGCGCAGGATCAGCCGCTCTGCGAGCGCGACGGCGCCGAACAGCACGAGGCCGAGGACCGCGCAGACGATGTTCGTCGCCCAGAGGAACGTCGGCTGGAGGGAGTAGTACTGGTTGAAGTTGACGATCGCGCCGCCGAGCCCGTCCTGGATCGACGCGGGCGTCTCGCCGATGATCGCGCCGATCACGGCCGCCGTGGCCGAGATCTTGAGCGCGGTGAAGAGGTACGGCAGCGACGCCGGGACGCGCAGGCGCCAGAGGATGCTCCAGCGGCTCGACGCGTACGACTCCATCAGCTCGAACGCGCGCGGGTCGGCGGACTGCAGGCCGCGCAGCGCGTTGATCGCGACCGGGAAGAAGGTGAGGTAGGCGGCGAGAATCGCGACCGCCTTCCAGCCCTCGACGCCCTTCGAGCCGAGCCCGATGACCACCATCGGCGCGATCGCGAGGATCGGCACCGTCTGTGAGGCGACGATGTACGGCAGGAAGCCGCGCTCGAGCAGCCGGGAGTGGACGAGCACGACTGCGATGCCGAAGCCAACGACGGCGCCGAGGACGAACCCCGCGATCGCCTCCTTCGCCGTGAACCACGCCGCGTCGAGGAGCGGGTGGATGAGCGCAGGCCCACCCGTCGTCACCGGCTCGCCGAACGCCGCGAAGATGTCCCAGAGGTTGGGCATCGTCGTGTCGTCGACGAGGAACGGCCACGTCCAGCCGGTCGTCTCCCAGAGCCACTTGTAGCCCTGCCAGAGCGCGCAGAGGGCGAAGATCACGATCGCGTAGGTCGCGAGCTTCGAGAAGGCCGGGATCACCTTCCACTCGCGCTGCTCGACCGTCGCCGTCGCCATGTTGGGGGGCATTCCAGCACACGCCGATCGGGGCGACCGCGTTAAGCTCGCCTCATGCCGCTCGACCCCGCGCGCGTCGTCACCCGGCTCCGGGAGCTTCGTTCGCTGACCGGAGACGAGGACGGCGAGCAGCGTGTCGCATGGACGGACACCTGGGCCAAGGGGCGCGCGTGGCTCGCCGAGTCGCTGGCCGACCTGCCGCTCGAGGTCGAGCGCGACGCGGCCGGGAACGACTGGTACACGCTGCGCGGCGACTCCGACCGGGCGGTCCTGATCGGCGGTCACATGGACTCCGTCCCGAACGGCGGCTGGCTCGACGGCTGCCTCAACGTGCTCGCGGGCGCCGAGGTTCTCCGCCGAATCGCGGAGGACGGAACGCCGCCCGTCACCGTCCGCCTCGTCGACTGGGCGGACGAGGAGGGAGCGCGCTTCGGCCGGTCGCTCTTCGGCTCGTCCGCGGCGGCAGGGTCGATGGCCGACCAGGACGAGCTGCGCAAGCTGACCGACCGCGACGACGTCTCTCTGCCGGAGGCGGTCGGCGCGTACGGGGTCGATCTCGATCACGCGCTCGACGCTCACGCGCAGCTCGGAACCGCGGCCGCGTACCTCGAGCTGCACATCGAGCAGGGCCCGGTGCTCGAGTCGCTCGACCTCCCGCTCGGCGTCGTGCTCGGCACCTTCGGCGTCGAGCGCCACCGGATCACGTGGACGGGCCAGGCGGCCCACGCCGGGTCGACCCCGATGGACAAGCGCCGTGACGCGCTCGCCGGCGCGGCGAAGCTCGCGCTCGCGATCCGCGACGTCGCGCGCGAGACGGGCGACGGCGCCGTGTGCACGTCGGGCGGCGTCGTCTGCAAGCCGGGGATCGTCACGTCGGTCGTCGAGACGGCGGAGCAG
>DASTKF010000332.1:0-3864 GCA_035716065.1 Gaiella sp. | reverse complement strand
CCCGGGCTCGTCGGCGCGCTCCTCGTGGGCATCTCGGCCGCGAAGGCGCTCGCCTGGGGATGCCGGCTCCCGCTCGTCCCCGTCGACCACCTCGAAGGCCACGTCGCTTCGCTCTACCTCGAGCCCTCGCAGGTCGAGCCGCCGTTCACGTGCCTGCTGGCGAGCGGCGGCCATACGTTGCTGCTGGCCGTGCGCGAGCGGGGAAGCTCGCAGCGGCTCGGGACGACTCTCGACGACGCCGCGGGCGAGGCGTTCGACAAGGGCGCGCGCCTGCTCGGCCTCGGGTACCCCGGCGGTGCGGAGATCGACCGGCTCGCGAAGGACGGTGATCCGAAGGCGTTCGACTTCCCCGTCGCGCGTGTTCCCGGGCTCGACTTCTCCTTCTCGGGCCTGAAGACGGCGCTGCTGTACGCCGTTCGGGAGCTCGGGCCGGATGCCGTCGAGGCGCGCAAGGCGGATCTCGCCGCGTCGTATCAGCGAGCGATCGTGCGCGCCCTCGTGCGCGGTCTCGAGGAGGCAGCGGGGCAGACCGGGCTCGACCGTATCGCCGTCGTCGGCGGGGTCGCCGCGAACTCGGAGCTTCGAGCGTCGCTGCCCGGCGCGGCGTTCGCACCGCTTTCGCTGTGCACCGACAACGCCGCAATGATCGCTTCATGCGCCCGTTTCCTCGAGCCTGTTCCATACCCTCGGTACGGTGACCTCGACGCGTATGCATCGGCCTCGTAGCGCCCAGCTCCTCGCTGGCGCGCTGGTGGTTGCGCTGGCTCTGGGAGGCGCGGGCGCGCGTGCGCAGGAACAGCCGGAGCAGGCGGTGGACGAAGCGGGCTGGCAAGGGGTGCTCGGCGTGCGCGCGCCGATCTCCGCCGCCCAGCGCTACGTCGTGCTCCTGCGCCCGCCGTCACTCGCTCAACGCGTCCGCGTCGCCGGTGGCCGCGCGACCGAGCGCCAGATGCGGACATGGTCGGCCGCTGCGGTCGCGCAGCAGGAGCAGTTCCTCGCTCGCCTGAACGCCGCGGGTGCGCGGGTCGCTCCCGAGTACCGGTACACGCGCGTGGTCAACGGCTTCTCGGCCCAGCTCGACCCGACGTCGGCCGCTCTCCTCGACGGCGATCGCGAGGTCGTCGGGATCTATCCGGTTCGCATCGCCTATCCGGCGCAGGCGGACGAGGGCGGTGGCGTGTTGCCCTCCGCGGTCGCTGATCTAGAGATTGCGGGTCTCGACGGCTCGGGGGTGACGGTCGCCCTGCTCGACACGGGGGTCGACCCGTCCCATCCGTACCTCCGCGAGCGCGTGCTCTCGGGCGTCGACGTGATCGATCCGGGAAGCGGCGGCGTCGCGCAGCCCCATCCGACGATCCCCGGACGACCCGAGCGGCACGCGACGGAGCTCGCCGGGATCGTCGCCGGCACCGAGGGGCCGGGCGGGCTCCACGGGATCGCCCCGGGAGCGTCGATCCTCCCGATCCGCGTCGGTGGCTGGCAGCCGAACGCGGAGGGCGGGTACAGCGTCTACTCGCGGACCGACCAGATCATCGCCGGGCTCGAGGCCGCGGTCGATCCCAACGACGACGGCGATGTCCTCGACGCTGCGCGGATCGCGCTCATCGGGATGGTGGAGCCCTACGCCGCCTTCGGCGACGGTCCGCTCCCGCGTGCGATCGCCGGCGCCGCCGATCTCGACATGCTCACGATCGTGCCCGCCGGGAACGACGGGCGTGCAGGCCCGGGCTACGGGAGCGTGGCAGGCCCCGGTGGCGCGCTCGACGCCGTGACCGTCGCGGCGGCGGACGGGCGCCTCGCCGCGCCGACCGTACGCGTGCTCGTGCGCGCCGGGCTGCGCGTGCTGTACGAGGAGGACGTTCCGCTCGGCGGTGCCCCCGCCGGTGCGGTGACCGCGGATGTGGTGCTGATCGACCGTCGTGCCGCCGCACGCGGGATCGGCGGGCTCTTCGAGGACGGCGTGAGCACCGTGGCGGGGCTCTCCGTGCTGTTGCCGCGCGCCGCCCTCTCGGACGACACCGTCGAGGAGGTGACGTCGGCGGGCGCGCTCTCCGTGATCGTCGACGGGCCGCTGCCGGCAGGGGCTTTCAGCCTCGACGTCCCGGCCGGCGTCCCGGTCGTCGGGCTCGCCGCCGGCGTCGTGACCGAGATCCGCGCGATGCTGGCCGCGGGCGTGCCGGTGACCGTGTCGATCGGCAACGTCCAGGTGGCAAGCCGCGAGGGGGAGAGCTCGATCGCCGCCTTCTCGTCGCGCGGACTGGTCCTCGACGGCTCCTCGAAGCCGGATCTCGCCGCCCCCGGGGTGTCGGTTCCGACCTCCGAGCCGGGACGCGGTGACGACGGCGACGTGCGCTTCGGGACGATCAGCGGGACGAGCGCTGCGGCGGCAGTCACCACGGGCGTCGCGGCGATCCTCGCGCAGGGCCGTCCCGCGCTCGACGCTCGTGACCTGCACAGCCTCCTCGTCGGGTCGGCCCAGCGCGCCGACCTCGACCCCACGGCCTCCGGAGCCGGCTTCGTCGACCTGCGCGCGGCGGTGCAGCAGGAGCTCGTAGCGTGGCCGCCGCTGCTCTCCTTCGGAGCAGTCCAGGGAGACGGCGCGGAGCGTGACCTGCGGATCACGAACGTCTCGACGCGGACGCTCTCGGTGTCGGTCGGGAACACGGCGATCGCGCCGAAGGGCGTGGAGATCGCCTTCGAGCCACTGCGCGCGCGCATTCGCCCGGGACGCAGCGTCACGGTCGTCGTCAGCGCGAACACGAGCCTGCTCTCCGAGGTGGCAGGCGCCGCGACCGGGGAGCTCGTGCTCCGGGTCGGGGACTCGCCCGAGGTGCACATTCCGTGGACGGTCGCCGTGCCTCCACCGGTCGATCTCGTCTCTCGCGTCGCGGTCGCGACGACGGGCGATCGCATAGCGGACGCCACTCCCGCGGCGCTGTCGTTCGTCGCAGGCTCGGTGACCGCCGCCCCCGTGCCGCAGGTGCGGGCTGTCGAGCTGCTCGAGGTCGAGCTGTGGCGCGGGGGCGAGCGGATCGGCCTCCTCGCCCAGCGCCGGGAGCTCTTGCCGGGCCGCTACACCTTCGGTCTGACCGGTCGCGGGCCGACCGGCGACAGGCTCCGGCGCGGCCTCTACACGATCAGGCTCATAGCCCATCCCGGCGACGGGACTCGCAGGCAGGTCGACTCGATCGAGTACCGCGTCCGCTAGCCGGTCGTATACTCGCGCCCGTCACTCGAGCCACGGAGGCGTATCTCGATGTCAACCGCCGCGCCGGAGTCCCATCTCCGCGAGAACCCGTTCGAGCTGGCGAAAGCGCAGCTCAGGCAGGTCGGTGAGATCTTCGCGCTCGACTCGAACCTGATCCGCGTCTTGTCGTCGTGCAAGAAGGCTGTCGAGGTGTCGATCCCCGTCGCGATGGACGACGGGTCGATCGAGGTCTACCAGGGGTTCCGCGTGACGCACAACATCGCGCGCGGGCCGTCCAAGGGCGGGATTCGCTACCACCCGGACGTCACCCTGGACGAGGTCAAGGCCCTCGCCATGTGGATGACGTGGAAGTGCGCGCTCATGGGGCTCCCCTTCGGCGGCGCCAAGGGTGGCGTCGTGTGCAATCCCAAGGAGCTCTCGCCCGGCGAGCTCGAGCGGATGACGCGCCGCTACACGAGCGAGATCATCAACGACATCGGGCCGGAGCGGGACATTCCCGCGCCGGACGTCGGGACGGACCCCCGCGTGATGGCGTGGATCTTCGACACGTACTCGATGAACAAGGGTCACTCCGTCCTCGGCGTCGTCACCGGCAAGCCCCTCTCGGTCGGCGGCTCGCTGGGCCGCGAAGAGGCGACCGCGCGAGGCGCTCTCTA
>DASTKF010000331.1:0-6331 GCA_035716065.1 Gaiella sp. | reverse complement strand
CGAGGTCGGCCCCGAGCTCGGTTCCTGGGATGTCGACGTTCCCGACCTGCCGACCGACGTCGCCAGCGCCGCTGGGATGGCGTCGATCGCCGACCGCGCGCCGCGCGGCGCGGTCCAGGGCTCGGAGGGTCAGTAGGTGCGCATGCGGCAGTACTGCCGTCAGATCGACCAGGCGCTGCGGCCGATCCTCGGGGGGCTCGACGTCCCGCTGATTCTCGCCTCCACCGAGCCGCTCGACGGCATCTACCGCTCGGTCAACACCTATCCGCACCTGGCGGCGGAGAGTGTCGCCGGCAGCCCCGAGGCGGCGTCGGACGCCGATCTCGTCGCCGGCGCCCGCACCGTGCTCGACGCGGTGCACGCCGCCGAGCTCGCGTCGGTGCACGAGCTCTACGAGCGCCGCTCGTCGCAGGGGCGCACGATGCTGGACGTCGGCGACATTGCCCGTGCCGCCACGTTCGGCGCGGTCGACACGGCGATCGTCGACATCGACGACGTCGTGCCGGGAACGGTCGACGAGGAGTCGGGCGCGGTCGTCTTCGCCGAGGAGGACGACGCGATCGCCTACGGTGTCGTCGACGAGATCGCCCGCCGGACGTGGCTCAACGGCGGGACGGTGCTCGCCGTTCGCCGCGAGGACGTGCCGGGCGGCGGCTCCGCCGCGGCGATTCTCCGCTACGCCGTGTAGACCCGGCCCGCCGGGCCGTGTGAGAGGATCGCGGGCGATGAGGCGCCGTGTCGGCACCGCGATCATCGGCGCGGTCGCCCTCGCGCTCGTGCTCGCCCTCCCGGCGGCGGCCGATCTCCGCGACGAGCAGGCGCTGGCCGAGCGCTACGCCCCCGTCGTCCGTCTCGTGGAGCAGACCGAGGAATGCGGCCCCGGAGAGCCCTACGAGCCGATGGACGTCGACCGCCTCTTCGGCCAGTCGACCGTCGCGCTCCGCGGCCCCTGGAACGCGACCGACCTCGTCAAGATCGGGCCGACGGCGGAGGACGTCGCCGGGCTCTACGAGTACCACCTCGACTTTCCCGGGAACGCGCTCGACCCCGGCTGCGACTACGAGAAGTGGGCGCGGCGTCTGACGACCGGGCACGAGCCGGCCGTGTACGCGCACGTCGCCACCGACCCCGCCGACCCTGGGAAGGTCGCGTTGCAGTACTGGTTCTTCTACCCCTTCAACGACTTCAACAACACGCACGAGGGCGACTGGGAGATGATCCAGCTCGTCTTCGACGCGCCCGACGCCGCGGCGGCGCTGGCGGATCAGGCGCCGGTCGAGGTCGGCTACAGCTCGCACGAGGGGGCCGAGCGGGCGGAGTGGGGCGAGGACAAGCTCGAGATCGTGGACGGGACGCACCCGGTCGTCTATCCGGCGGCCGGGTCGCACGCCAACAAGTACACGGCGGCGCTCTACCTCGGCAGCTCCGCGGACGCCGGCGTCGGCTGCGACAACACCCAGGGGCCGCACCGCGAGATGCGGCCCGTCGTGCGGACGATCCCGAGCGATCCGGCAGCCGCCGCCGAGGCGTACCCGTGGATCACGTACGAGGGCCGCTGGGGCGAGCTGCAGCGAGCCTTCTTCAACGGGCCAACCGGCCCGAACATGAAGACGCAATGGACGGCGCCGATGGAATGGGCCGCCGACTGGCGCGACCGAAGCTACGCGGTGCCGACCGGCGGAGTGCTCGGGACGGGCGCCACCGACCTCTTCTGCACGGGCGTCGCACGAGGCTCGGCAGCGCTCTCGAAGCTGCTCCTGAACCCGGGAGCGACCGTCCTCGTGCTCGGGTTGGCCCTCGCGCTCCTCGTCTTCGCGATCGTGAAGGCGACGTGGACCCCGGTCGCGCCGCTGAGGATCGGTCGCCGCCGCTCGTGGGGACAGATCCTCTCCGTCTCGGGCCGGATGTACGTGAGGCGATTCCGCCTCTTCGTCGGGCTCGGGCTGCTCCTGATCCCGATCACCGTGCTCATCACCGCCGTACAGTGGCTCCTGGTCTCGGGGATCGACGCGATCTCGAGCGTCACCGGCAGCCTCGCCGGCTCGCTCGCGTACATCGGCCTCGTCGTCGGGACGACGCTGACGCTGCTCGGCCTCGGGCTCGTCCAGGCGGCGACGGCGTGCGCGCTCGTCGAGCTCGACGCCGGGCGCGACGTCGGGCCGGTCGATGCCTATCGCCTCGCGCTGCGCCGAATCAGGCCGTTGCTCCGGACCATCGCGATCTTCGTCGCGGTGCTGGTCGTCCTCACGACGACCGTCCTCGGGATCCCCGTGGCCGCCTGGCTCGCCGTCCGCTGGTCGCTGCTCGCGCCGGTCGTCGAGCTCGAGGATCGACGCCCGTACGAGGCCCTTCGCCGGAGCGGCGAGCTCGTCCGCGGTCGCTGGCTGCGGGTGGGATCGCTCGTCGGCGTCGGTGGATTGCTCGCCCTCGCCGCCGGGCCGCTGATCGGCGCGCTCCTGATCTTCGTCTCCAACTCGTCGCTTGCGCTCCTGAACCTCGTCGCCGGGGTCGTCTACGCGATCGCGCTCCCATTCGTGGCGCTCGTGACGGCGTACGTGTACTTCGACGCCCGCGCGCGGCTCGAGCTCGAGCCGCGCGACGTCCGCACCGAGCTTCCTGCGGAAGTCTCGATCGAGCCGGCCTGAGGCTTTCCCCAGGCGGTGGCGCCGCCTGTGGACAGCTGTGGACAGTCGTTCGGCGTTCTCTGCACTTTGCGGAGAGTTCGCGACCGTGCCTGTGGACGAAATCGCGAAACGCGCGTCTCGTGTGCGATATCCGATGCCTCCCCCATCGGCTCGGAGCCTCACGCGAGCCACGGAACACAGACACCGTGGCTCCGGGGCGGCGGAAGGCGCGCGTGCTCCGTCGCCCCTCCGAGCCGGAGCATGCGATCCGTAGAAAGCCGAGCGCGTTCGCGCCGATTCCCCGATGCCCGCGTCGCGCGGCCGGCGCACGATCGACGTGTGGAGAGCGACGATTTCTCGGTCCTGATCGCCGGCGGCGGGGTGGCGGCGCTCGAGGCCGCTCTGACGCTGCGCGAGGCGAGCGAGCAACGGGCGCGTGTCGAGCTCCTCGCTCCCGAGCCGACGTTCTGGTACCGCCCGGTCGCGGTGGCGGAGCCCTTCGGCCTCGGGACGGTACGCCACTTCGACCTCGGTGCGCTCGCCGAGGAGATGGGGGTCGGCCTGTCGCTCGGCGCGCTCGCGGCTGTCGACGTCGACCGGCGCGAGGCCCGCACCCAGGCGGGCGGGACGCTCCGCTACGACGCGCTTCTCATCGCCTGCGGCGCCGTGCCGCACGCCGCCGTTCCCGGCGCCGTCACGTTCCGCGGTCCCGCCGACAGCGAGCGGGTCCGCGAGTTGCTCGACGCGATCGACAGCGGCGACGTCGCGACGGTGACGTTCGTCGTGCCGTGGGGCGCGACCTGGTCGCTGCCGGCGTACGAGCTCGCACTCATGACCGCGTCGTACCTCCAGGCATCCGGCCGGCACGACGTCGAGCTCGCGATCGTCACGCCCGAGCTCCGTCCTCTCCAGCTCTTCGGCGGCACCGCAAGTGAGGCAGTCCGCGGACTGCTGGACGAGGCCGGAGTGGGCTTCGTCGGGGGCTCGTACGCAATCGAGCACGTCGACGGGAGTCTCGTGCTCCTCTCCGGAGAGGCTCTGTCGGTGGATCGCGTCGTCGCGCTCCCGCGACTCCGCGGGCAGCGGATCGACGGCATCCCCCAGACGCTCGAGGGCTTCCTCGACGTCGACGAGCACTGCCGCGTCAGCGGCACCGACGTCGTGTTCGCCGCGGGAGACATCACGAGCTTCCCGGTGAAGCAGGGCGGGATCGCCGCGCAGCAGGCCGTCGCCGCGGCGGAGGCGATCGCGGTGCTCGCAGGCGCGTCGCTGGTGCCCCGTCCTTTCCGTCCGATCCTCCGGGGCCTGCTCCTGACCGGGGCCGAGCCCCAGTATCTCCGGCGCGACCTCTCCGGTGGCGAGGAGCCGGACTGGGCTAGCTCCTCGCCGATCTGGTGGCCGCCGACGAAGATTGTCGGTCGGCGGCTCGCTCCGTTTCTGGCAGCGCTGACGGGCGAGATGCCCGTCTCCGGCCTCGAGCCGCCGGCGGGAGGGGTGCCGGTGGACCTGCCGCTCGACCCTCGCGGGCTCGAGCTCGGCCTCTCGAGCTCGGACGTGCCGCCGACCTCGCCCGCGGGGGAGGCGAGGTCGGTGGGCACGGCGATGCGCTCGTGCCCGCCACTCGTCGAATCCAGGACGACGCTCGCGGACGTGGCGCGCGGAATGCGCGAGCGCGACATCGGGTCTGTGCTCGTGGTCGACGGCGAGCGGCTCGTCGGCATCCTCACCGCCCGGGACGTGCTCCGCGCGGTCGCCCACGGTGTCACCCCGGGCCACGCAGCCGTCGGGCGGTGGATGACGGCAAGCCCGATCACCGTGACGGCTTCGACGACGCTCGACGCGGCAGAGACGCTGATGACGGAGTACGGCATCCACCACCTGCCCGTCGTGGAGAACGAGAGGCCTGTCGGGATCGTCGGGCTCCGGGACGTGACGCGATCGCGTCGCAGCCCGGAGCGGCTCTCGATCGGACTGGGATTCTGAGGGAAGGAGAGGACCGTGAGAGAAAGCACCGTTCGGGTCGGCGACGTCATGACGCGCGACGTCGTCTCCGTGACCCCGGACATACCGCTCAAGGACGTCGCGGCAATGCTCGTCGAGCGCGGGATCTCAGGCCTGCCGGTCTGCGGCCCGGACGGTGTGGTCGTGGGCGTGCTGAGCGAGGCGGACCTGCTCGTGAAGCAGGGCGGGTCGCCCGAGCGGTCCGGCGGCCTGTTCGCCTGGCTCGTCGAGACCGCGAGCGCGCCCGATCTCGCGAAGCTCCGTGCGCACACGGCCGGCGAGGCGATGACCGCGCCGGCGATCACCGTCGAGACCGCCAGCCCCGTCTCGGAGGCGGCCCGCACGATGGTCTCGCTCGGAGTCAACCGGCTCCCGGTCGTGGAGGACGGACGTCTCGTCGGCATCGTCACGCGGGCCGACCTCGTCCGGCTCTTCACGCGGAGTGACGAGGAGATCGCGCGGGACATCCGGCAGGACGTCGTCAAGCGGCTCTGGATCGCCCCGGAGCGAATCGAGGTCGACGTCGAGCAGGGCGAGGTGGTTCTGCGCGGCGAGGTCGACACCGAGGTCGAGGCGGCGCTGCTCGAGAAGCGCATCCCGCTCGTGGCCGGTGTGGTCGGCGTTCGCTCCGAGCTCTCGTGGGCTGTCGACCGGTCGGGCAACTCCAGCCGGCGGTAACCTCTCGAGGCGGACGACGCCGAAAGGGAGGCCGATGACCCGTACACGTACGCTCGCTGCCGCGCTCGCCGCGGGAATCGCGGTCGTCGCCGCCGGGTGCGGCGGGAACGACGAGTCGGAGTCGGCCGCCACGCAGTGGGCCGGTGACGTCTGCACCGCGGTCAACACGTGGCGCAGCGACATCTCCGCGACCGCCAACTCCGTCACGAGCAACCCGACGCGCGCCGGCCTCCAGCAGGCCGCCGACGAGGCGAAGAGCACGACGGAGACGCTGGTCGACACGCTGAAGAGCCTCGGCGCCCCGGACACCGAGTCGGGCGACCAGGCGCGCAGCGCGCTCGACACCCTCTCGACCGGGCTGCAAGGCGACGTCGACACGATTCAGAAGGCGGTGCAGGACGCCTCCGGCGTCCAGGGCCTGCTCGGGGCCGTCTCCGAGGTCAGCGCCGCGCTCGCGAACATCTCGGCCGAGCTCTCCGACGCGCTGGACGAGCTCGGCTCGCTCCGCGACGTGGACGACCAGCTTCGGCAGGCGTTCACGGATGCGGAGCCCTGCGACGGGCTGCTTCCCTCCGGTTCCTAGGAGCGCAGGCGCGTGGCCGGCCGCATCGTCGTCGGCGTCGACGGATCGTCACACGGGCGCCACGCGCTTCGCTTCGCTCTGTCGGAGGCGGCCCTGCGCGGCGCCGGGGTGGACGTCGTCAGCTCGTGGGCCGTCCCGCCGCTCGCCGCGACGGGTGTCGGGCTGGTCCCCGCATTCGACCTCCTGCGCGCCGAGCTGGGCGACTCGGCGCGTCAGGTGGTCGCCGGCGAGCTCGCGGACGCTGCCGACGCCGCTGCGGGTCTCGAGATCGAGCAACACGTCGCCCAGGGCGACGCCGCCGGGGTGCTCGTCGAGGCGGCGGCCGGAGCCGATCTCCTCGTCGTCGGCTCACGCGGTCGTGGAGGCGTCACGGGCACGGTCCTCGGATCCGTGTCCCGCGCCTGTCTCCAGCATGCGCCCTGCCCTGTCGCGGTCGTGCACGACG
>DASTKF010000330.1:0-7299 GCA_035716065.1 Gaiella sp. | reverse complement strand
GGCGGGAACCCGACGTAGAACCGCCTTGGCCGCATGCCGAGCACGAGCGAGACGACGAAATGGCCGAGCTCGTGAACGAAGATCAACAACCCGAGGCCGACGATCGCAATGAAGACGGTCATGCGGGTTGCCGCCTCCGGGCGGCGAGCCGCCGCGCCTCGTCGTCGGCCGCGACCAGATCGTCGAAGTCGCGCGCGGGCGCGCCGTCGACCAGCGCGAGTGTCTCCTCGACCACGGATGCGATATCGGCAAACGCGAGGTGGCCCTCCAGGAACGCAGCGACGGCGACCTCGTTCGCGGCGTTGTACGCGCAGGGCGCGGTCCCGCCACGCCCGCCTGCCGCCCGGGCCAGCCCGAGCAGCGGAAAGGCCTCGTCGTCGACCGCCTCGAAGGCCAGCGTGAGCCCTTCGAGCGGAAGCTGCGGCACGGGCGTCGCCGCACGCGCGGGATACGTCAACGCGTACGAGATCGGCACCCGCATGTCCGGGAGCCCCATGTGCGCGAGGAGCGCGCCGTCGCGGAAGCGGACGAGCGAGTGGACGATCGAGGACGGATGCACGACGACCTCGATCGCGTCGTACGGCAGCGCGAAGAGCCAGTGCGCCTCGATCAGCTCGAGCCCCTTGTTCGCGAGGGTGGCCGAGTCGACCGTGATCTTCGGTCCCATCCGCCAGGTCGGATGAGCGAGCGCCTCCTCGGCGGTCACGTCCGCGAGCTCCTCGGGGGCGCGGCCTCGGAACGGTCCGCCCGACGCCGTGAGGACGAGGCCGGCGACGCTCTCGCGGTCGCGTCCCTCGAGGCACTGGTGGAGGGCCGAGTGCTCGCTGTCGACCGGCAGGAGAATTCCTCCCCCACGCTCCCGCGCGTCGAGGGCGAGCCCGCCCGCTGCCACGAGGCTCTCCTTGTTTGCGAGCGCGAGCGTGACGCCCTCCTCGAGCGCCCAGAGTGTCGCCCGGACGCCCGCGAATCCGACGACGGCGTTCAGGACGATGTCGGGAGCGCTGCGCTCCAGCAGCTGAACGGGATCGCCGCCGACCTGGGCGTGCTCGACGGCATGCTCGGCGGCGAGCTCGTCCAACGGCGTCGAGCCGGACTGGAGCGCACACAGCTCGAGCTCGGGGTGGGCGGCGACGATCTCGATCGCCTGCCGGCCGATCGATCCGGTCGCACCGATGACCGCGACGCGTTTCACGCCCGCAAGGATGCCTGAGCGCCAGTGAAGGGGCCGTTCAGGCTCAGGTCAGGGCGAGGAGCGCGACGTAGGCGGCGGGACCCGCCCAGAGCAGCGAGTCGACCCGGTCGAGCACGCCGCCGTGACCCGCGAGCAGGCGCCCCGAGTCCTTGACCCCGAGATCGCGCTTCACCGCCGACTCGAAGAGGTCGCCGAGCGTCGCCGCGACGGCGATCACGAGCCCGAGGACGAGCGACTCGCCCGTCGTCACGACGTCCTGGTCGTAGAGCGCGAAAAAGGCGACCGCGACGGCGGCGACGGTGCCGCCGACAAAGCCCTCCCACGACTTCCCGGGCGAGATCACGGGCGCCATCCGGTGGCGGCCGATCGCACGCCCGACGAAGAACGCCGCCGTGTCGTCGGCGAAGACCGTGAGCAGCGTGACGAAGATCAGCAGTCGCCCGTCGCTCGGGATGTCCCGCAGGAGCATCAGGTACGCGAGCCCGCCCCCGACCCACGCGACGCCGAGCACCGTCACGGCGAAACCTGCGACCGCGTGCTGGCGCGCGCTCGAGACGAAGAACACGAGCAGCGCCGCGGGGACGGTCGAGAGGACGCCCGGCAGCACCCAGGTCGCCCCGCCGAGCTGGGCGCCGAGAAGCGTCAGCAGCACGCCGACGTAGCCGCCGAGCACGATCGGCCGCAGGCTGCGGGCGATCGTGAAGAGCTCGTGCAGCGCGAGCAGGCCGCCGGCGGCTGCGAGGCCGAAGAGCCACCAACCACCCACCCAGACTGTGCCGAGGACGAGCGGCAGCAGGACGGCCGCGACGACGAGACGCGAGACGAAGGGGCTCATCGGGCCGCCCGCGCCCCGAAGCGGCGCTGGCGGGCGGCATACGCCTCGACGGCCGCTCGCAGGTCGTCGACGTCGAAGTCCGGCCACAGCGTGTCGGTGAACACGAGCTCGGCGTAGGCGAGCTCCCAGAGCAGGAAGTTGGAGATGCGGAGCTCCCCCGACGCGCGGATCAGCAGGTCGATCTCACCGAGCTCGGGCGCGTACAGGCGCTCGGCGAGCGCCGCCTCGTCGACGTCCTCGGCCGGAACGCCGTCCTCGACGAGCCGGCGTGCGGCGTCCACGATCTCGGCGCGCCCGCCGTAGTCGAACGCGATCCAGAGCGACAGCGTGTCGAGGGAGGCCGTCTCGTTCTCGAGCGCGCGCATCTGCTCCTGGATGGCCGGGTCGATGCGGTCGCGCCTGCCAAGGAAACGGGTGCGCACGCCCTGCTTCGCGAGGTCGGGCAGCTCCTCGTCGATCGTCTCCGAGAGGAGGACCATCAGGTCTGCGACCTCGTCCGACGGCCGTGTCCAGTTCTCCGTCGAGAACGCGTAGACGACGAGCGTCTCGATCCCGAGGTCGATCCCCGCCTCGACCGTCCGGCGGAGCGCGCGGGCACCCGCCCGGTGGCCCTCGTCGATGGACTTGCCGTGCGCCTCGGCCCAGCGTCCGTTGCCGTCCATGACAATGGCCACGACTCGCGCCCTGCGCGACTCGTGGCTAAGGGGTTGCTCGTGCGCCACGCGAGTTAGAGGTCCGATCGCGGAGCGATCAGACCTCCATGATCTCGGCTTCCTTGTGCTTCAGGAGCTCGTCGATGCGCTTGACGTGGTCGTCTGTGAGCTTCTGCACCTGGGTCTCGGCGCGGCGCTCCTCGTCGTCGCCGACGTCGCCGTTCCGGACGAGCTCCTCGAGATGGCGCATCACGTCGCGCCGCACGTTTCGGATCGCGACCTTGCCGTCCTCCGCATACCGACGCACGAGCTTCACGAGCTCCTTGCGCCGCTCCTCCGTCAGCGACGGGATCGGCAGTCGGATCAGCTTGCCGTCGTTGGAGGGTGTGAGCCCGAGGTCGGACTCCATGATGGCCTTCTCGATGGCTTTGATCTGCGTCGCGTCGTACGGCTGTACGGAGAGCAGGCGCGCCTCGGGGGCGCTGATCGTCGCCATGTTCGAGAGCGGCGTCGGCGTGCCGTAGTAGTCGATCGTGATGCGGTCGAGAAGCGCCGTCGACGCGCGGCCCGTGCGGACCGAGTTGAACTCGGTGCGCGTGTGCTCGATCGAGCCGTCCATCCGCTTCACGCAGTCCGCCAGGAACTCCTCGATCGCTGCCACTACGCCTCCCTCTCGCGCGTTGTCATTCGCCGTCGCTTCGCGGCGTCGAGACGATCGTGCCGATCCGCTCGCCGGACGCCACGCGGACGATATTCCCCTCGGCGAGCTCGAACACGTGGATCGGCACGTTGTTGTCCATGCAGAGCGACAGCGCCGTGGTGTCCATCACACGCAGGCCGCGCTCGATCGCCTCGAGATGCGTCAGCTCGGGTAGGAAGCGGGCCGCCGGGTCGAGCCGCGGGTCGCCGTCGTACACGCCCTCGACGCCGTTCTTTCCCATCAGGATCGCCTCCGCGCCGATCTCCAGCGCCCGCAGCGCGGCTGCCGTGTCGGTCGTGAAGAACGGGTTGCCGGTCCCGGCGGCGAAGATCACGACGCGGCCCTTCTCGAGGTGGCGCATCGCGCGGCGGCGGATGTACGGCTCGGCCACCTCCGACACGGTGAGGGCCGACTGGACGCGCGTCTGTGCGCCGAGGCGCTCGAGCGCGTCCTGCAGCGCGAGCGCGTTCAAGAGCGTCGCGAGCATGCCGGCGTAGTCCGCCGTCGCGCGGTCCATGCCCTCGGCCGCGGCGCTCATGCCCCGGTAGAAGTTGCCGCCGCCGACGACGACCGCGATCTCGGTTCCGGCCGACTGGACCGCCAGCACCTCACGGGCGATCGACGTCATGGTGCGAGGGTCGACGCCGTACTCGCGGTCTCCCATCAGGCTCTCGCCCGAAAGCTTGAGGAGTACCCGGCGGAACGCGGGAGCGGCCCCGGAGGGCCGCTCCACCAGCTCCTCGGGCTGTGCGGTCACGAGCCGGCGACCGAGACCCGCGCGAACGCCGTGACGCTCGCGCCCGCCTCCTCGAGCGCCTTGCCGACCGTCGCCCCGGCGTCGTGGATCCACGCCTGCTCGAGCAGGACGCCGCCAGGTGCGGCAGCGAAGAAGCGCTTGGCGAGCATGCCGTCGACGATCTTCTCACGTGCCTGCTCCGGCTTGGAAGCCAGCTCGTCCGAGTTGAGGTAGATCTGGCGCTCGGCGTCGACGACCTCGGCCGGGACATCGGCCCGAGCGGTGTAGGACGGGGCGGCGAACGAGACGTGCATCGCGACCTGGCGCGCGAGCTCCTCCGTGCCCCCCTCGAGTTGGACGACGACGCCGATCTTGTTGGCCGGCGGGTGGACGTAGGCGGCGAGCGTCCCGCCCTCGAACCGCTCCGCGCCGACGACCACGATGTTCTCGCCGAGCTGGGTGATCAGCTCCGTCCGCTCCGCGTCGAAGCCCTCGGCCGCGGCCGGGCCGTCGGCGTGGACGGCACGAAGCACCTTCTCGCCGAAAGCCTGGAAGGCGTCGTTCTTCGAGACGGGCTCGGTCTCGCAGCCGAGGCCGACGATCGAGGCCTTGCCGGGATCGACGATGACACCGACGAGCCCCTCGGTCGTGGCGCGATCGGCACGCTTCCCGGCCGCTGCCATGCCCCTCTCGCGCAGGAGCGTCCTCGCTGCCTCGAGGTCGCCGCCCGTCTCGACGAGCGCACGCTTGCAATCCATCATCCCGGCGCCGGTCGCCTCGCGGAGCTCCTTGACGAGGGCGGCGCTGATCTCCGCGACGCCGGTCACGTCTTGGCTCCGTTCTCGACCGCGACGGGCTCGTCGCTCGCCTCGGTCTCCTCGGCTGCGTCCTCGGCCGGCTCCGCTGCGTCGGGCTCGGCGGTGGCCGCGGGTTCCGGCTCCTCCTGCGTCGGCGGCGCGGCGATCTCGGCCTCCGTCACCTTCGTCTTGCCGGCCTCGATGCCGTCGGCGATCGCACGGATCACGAGCGAGCACGAGCGGATCGCGTCGTCGTTGCCCGGAACGACGTACGTCACCTCGTCGGGGTCGCAGTTCGTGTCCACGAGCGCGATGACGGGCAGGCCGAGCCGCTGCGCCTCGCGCAGCGCCAGCTGCTCCTTGCGCAGGTCGACGATGAACACGGCGTCTGGCTGGCGCTTCATCGTGGAGACGCCGCCCAGGTTCGCCTCGAGCTTCTCGAGCTCGGCGCCCATCGCGATGCGCTCCTTCGCCGGCAGGAGGTCGAGCTGGCCCTCCTCCTTCAGGCGGCGGAGCTCCTGCAGGTACGAGATCCGGTCGGCGATCGTGCGCCAGTTGGTGAGCAGGCCGCCGAGCCAGCGGTGCGCCACGAACGGCTGGCCCACGCGCGTCGCCTCGCGGACGATCGCCTCCTGGGCCTGCTTCTTCGTCCCGACGAACAGGATCGAGCCGCCGCGCTCGGAGATGTTCCGCGCGAAGTCGTGGGCCTCCTGGAGCAGCGCCTGCGTCTGCTGGAGGTCGATGATGTAGATGCCGCCGCGCTCGTCGAAGATGAAGCGCTTCATCTTCGGGTTCCAGCGGCGCGTCTGGTGGCCGAAGTGCACCCCGGCCTCCAGCAGCTCCTTCATGGAGACGACTGCCACGTTGCGTCCTTTCGGTTGATTTGCGGTGCGCCGGCGGGCGCGGACGGAACCGGGCTGGAAGGCGCCGGCACCCCCGTCCGGAGGCTCGTCGGGTCGGCGGGTCTGAACCGGCGAATCGTAGCGGCTACTCGGTTCGTGCTCGCTCGAGCGCGGCCTCGAGATCGGGTGGCAGCGGCGACCGAAGATCGAGCTCCGCGCCGGTGAACGGGTGCTCGAAGCGGAGCCGGTGTGCATGGAGGAACTGGCGCTCGAGGCCCAGGTCCCCCACGACGCCGTAGACGGGATCGCCGCTGACGGGCAAGTCGATCGCCTCCAGGTGGACGCGGATCTGGTGCGTGCGCCCGGTCTCGAGCCGAACCTCGAGGAGCGCCCGCGACCCGATCAGCTCCTGCACCTCGAACCACGTGACCGCGTCCCGGGGCGTCTCGGTGTCGAGCGAGCGGCGCGTGCGGTCGCGGCGGTCACGGCCGATCGGCGCCTCGATCCTGCCGGTTCGCGATCCCGGCGTTCCCTTGACGAGCGCGAGGTAGCGGCGCTCGACCCTTCGCTCGCGGATCGCGTCCGTGAGCCGCGCGTGCGCCTCGTCGGAGCGCGCGACGACGAGCAACCCGGACGTGTCGCGGTCGAGTCGGTGGACGAGCCCCGGCCGCTCGGGGTCTCCACCGGCCGCGCCGAGCGCAAGGAGACCGTGCGCGAGGGTCGCGCCCCGGTCCGGTCCCGCGGGATGCGCGACGAGGCCCGCGGGCTTGTCGACGACGAGCAGGTGCTCGTCCTCGTACACGACGTCGAGCGCGAGCTCGACCGGCACGAGCAGTCGTGCGGCCGGAAGCTCGACGTCGAGCTCCTCGCCGCCGGCGAGTCGATGGCTCTTCGGACGCGGTCGGCCGTCGACGAGCACGTCACCAGCGGTCACGAGGCGCTCGGCGAGCGCACGCGTCCCCACCTCGGGGAGATCCGCGACGACAGCGTCCAGCCGCCGGCCGGCGTCGGCGTCAGGAACGCGAAAGCGGTGAGGTGCCAACGGCGGCGCTCGAGCGGTCGGCCGCCACGAACGAGAGGAACAGGAGACCCACTCCGACGACGATGAACGTGTCCGCGAGGTTGAACGCGGGCCAGTAGTCGAGGTCGAGGAAGTCCGTGACGTAGCCGAGCCGCAACCGGTCGACGAGGTTCGAGACGCTCCCGCCGAGGACGAGGCCGACCGCGACCGGGAGCAGCGGATGCCTGCGGCCGGAACGGGCGAAGAAGCCCACGAGCGCGCCGATCGCGATCGCGGTGAGCCCGATGACGACCGACGTCGAGTCGGCGAACAGCCCGAATGCGATCCCCGTGTTGCGAATGTGGTGGATCGTGAACGGGCCGGCGACGTCCACTGCGCCGCCGAGCGAGAGCCGGTTGGAGACGATCGCCTTCGTGAGCTGGTCGGCGCAGGCGGCGGCCGCGGCGACGAGCGCCAGGCCCACCCACTGTGTGGGACCCGCGGCAAGCGACCGCGACGCGCCGGGCACCGGCTGCAGCGCGTT
>DASTKF010000329.1:0-7322 GCA_035716065.1 Gaiella sp. | reverse complement strand
CGAGGTCGGGGACGACGTACAGCTGGTCGAGGCTCGCGGCAACCGCGCGCGGCTCGAGCGCGGCGACGTCCGCCGCTGCGGCGCGCGCGCCGGGATCGATCGTCACCATCGCCCGGTCGCCGCCGAACGGCATCACCATCGTGGTCGGCGTCCTCGGCGCGGGGCGCGAGGCGGCGTAGCGGACGCCCTCCTCGGCGAGCATCGCGCGGACGAGCTCCCCCCCGACGTCGTCGCCGAGCGGCGCCGCGACCGCCGCGTCCAGGCCGAGCCGCGCGGCGCCGACGGCGGTGATCGCGCCTCCGCCCGGCGAGCGCACGAGCTCGGCGGCGAACCGCTCCTCCCCGAGCGCCGGCAGCGATTCCAGGCCGACGAACGTGAGGTCGAGGAAGACCGGGGTGGCGACGACGAGATCGGTCACGGGCGATCGAGGATATCCCGCCTGGACGTCATGCGACGAGCGCGCGGATCGCATCGCCGGTGAGCTCTGCCTTCGTGACGAACCCCCGGGCGCCGGACTCGGCCACGAGGGAGCCGAAGTCCGAGCCCTCGCGGCTGGATGCGAGGACGATCGCCGTCTCGGACCCAGCCTCGCGCAGGCGCCGGGCGACGACGAACCCGTCGATGTCCGGCAGCTCGACGTCGAGGAGCAGGATGTCGGGCGCGAGCTCGAGCGCCGCGGCGACCCCCGTCTCCCCGTCGCTCGCAGTGCCGACCACGGCGAAGCCGTCGTTCTCGAGCACGACCTGCGCGATCGCCCGGAACGACGGGTGGTCGTCGACGATCAACACGGTTACGGGCTCGAGGGCTGCCATGGGCCGATCGTCTCACCGATGGCCACCCCGCGGTAGTACGGTCGCCACTACCCGGGCCGACGTGGGCCGCACCAGGGCTCACAGCAGGCGATCGGCCGTCAGGCTCCTGCGATCGGCCGACGCGGCGTCTCCGCACGGACGATCCCCGGCCGCGCGGTCGGATCGCATCGTCGGTCGGCCGCACGGAGGATCGTCCGCCGCGGCGCGCGGAGCGACGCTTCAGGTATGGACGCGGTTGCCCCTCCTCGCAAGCGGCTTCGGAGCCACGGTCGAGCAGGACGTGGGGTGCGCCGGACGCTGACGCTGACCATCGTCGCCGCAGGTGGGCTCGTGCTCGCCGGCGCGGCTCTCCAGGCGCTTGCCCGAAACGGCGGCGGCCCGACCGAGCCCCTGCTTCCCCCCACCGAGCTCCTCGCACGCACGAACGGGGCGCCGCGTCCGGCCGGCGTTCCCGGACCCGAAAGGAGCACCACCGTGTCCAACCGCTTCATCTCGAACATGCTGCTCGCGCTCGCGGGCGGCCTCGTGCTCGTCGTCACCCAGGCGTTCGCGCCGCCCGTCGTCGCGTGGATCGCGTTCGGCGTCACCGGCGTCGGCGTCCTCCTGCTCATGGTCGCCACCGCGCTCGCGCCCGGCCGCGGCAACGTGCAGCGGACGCTCGACGCGGTCGCAGGCGTGCTCGCGGCCTGGACGATCGTCGAGACGCTCGTCTTCTCGGGCATGCTGATGGTCTGGCTGACGTTCGGCGCCGCCGCGGCGATCGTCGCGGTTGCCGCCGCAGGCCTGATCGTGCACGAGCTCTCCACCGAGCGCGTCGTGCACTCCCTCGAGGACGTGCGCACCCACGACCGCTCCATGGAGGCGCTCGCCTGAGACTCGCCACCCGGGGGCGGGCCGCCCGAGGCCGCCCGCCCCCGGCGCGGTGAGCCGGGATTCGCGCGGGACCGGACCTAGCGCGAGTCGAAGCCGAACCCTTCGGCCAGTTCGCGGACCCGGTGAATGGTTATAGGCTCCACCGGTGGTCGAGCGGCTCGACGAGGAGCGTATCGAGATGCTCCGAAGCTGGGGAGAAGGCCTCCAGACCAGCGATCGCGATGAGCTCCGGGCCTCCGGACGCGCCATCCTGATGCTGATCGAGGAGATCGATCGCCTCGAGGCAGACCTCTGGAACGAGCGAGCGGCAGCGATCCAGGCTGCGTCCGAGCACCGGTCCTCGGCCTCGCTCGCGAGCACGCTGCGCGACCGCCTTGCGCAGCGCCCGGCGCCACCCGAGCCCACCGGATAGCAGGCTCAGTTGTCGCGGGCCACGAGCCCGACGCGCTGTGCAGCGAGCCAGTCGAGGAACCGCGCCGGGTCGCCGACCTCCGGGAGCCGCGCGCTCCGCTGGACGTACCCGTCCCGGACGCCGAGCCCTCCCCACCGCCCGAGCAGCTCGGGGAACACGCGGTAGGCGCCGGCGCGGTAGCCGGCGAACTCGAGCGCCCGCTCGAATCGGCCCGACGCGTCCTCGCGACCGAGAACGACGACGTCCGTCTCGCCGATCTCGCGTCTCCGCGTGTGGGCGTTCTCGGCCCACCTCTCGGATGGGAGATCTCGCGCGGCGACGATCGTGCCGACTGTCAGGAGACCGATCAGGGCGTAGACCAGCCGGCCGTCCCCGACGTCACGGAGCCCCGCGTAGAAGACGAGCAGGTCGCCGCCCGTGAGCTTCTCGCGGATCTGTCTCCCCCGCTCGCGCCGGTCGCCGTAGGTGAGGCGGCCGAAATCCGGGTCGGCGTGCGCGACCCGGTCGACGAGCCGCCCGGGCAACCGTGCGCCGAGGCGCTCGACCGCCGGCCCCCAGCGGACGAACGGGGTCTCCATCCCCGGCCGGACCGGCTCTGGCTCGGGGATGGGGACGTAGGCGAACGCACCGGTCGTGCGGTCGACCGGGCCGTTCCATCTGCCGCCTGCGTCGGTGCCGTCGGCGCCGACCCGGACGAGCAGCGCTCTCACGCCACGGCGCGCGCGATCGCGTCGAGATCGTCGTCCGAGGCGTGCCACGCACCCGCAGCGGCATTCGCCCGAACCTGCTCGGGGCTCGTCGCGCCTGCGATCACCGAGGCGATCCCCGGGATCGATGCGAGCCCGCCGACCGCGAGCTCGAGAATGCCGCGGCCGCGCGCCGCGCCGAGGCGTTCGAGCGCCTCGACCGCCTCGAGGTCGCGGGGCTCGACGTCTCGCCCGGCCAGCCGCGAGCCCGCCGGGGCAGGCTCGCCGCGCCGGTACTTGCCGGTCAGAAGCCCGCTCGCAAGCGGGAAGTACGGGACATAGCCGATGCCGTGGCGCCGGCAGAGCGGAAGCACCTCGGCGTCGTCGTCGCGGCGGAGGAGGCTGTAGTGGTTCTGGACGGCGACGACCGTGACGCCGCTGCCCGCGGCGGCGGCGACCTGGACGGCGTCGACGTTGGAGAGACCGAGCCAGCGGACGCGTCCCTCGTCGACGAGCTCCTGCATCGCGGCGAGCGTCTCCTCGAGCGGTGTGACGCCGTCGGGACGGTGGTACGTGTAGAGGTCGATCACGTCCGTCCCGAGGCGCTCGAGCGACGCCTCGAGCGCGCGGCGCATGTGATCGCGCGACCCGCCCGGGCCCGGGACGGACGTGTCCTGGCCGAACTTCGTCCCGAGCACGACGCCCGCGCGGCGCTCGCCGAGCGCCGCTCCGATGAACCGCTCGCTCTCCCCGGAGCCGTACGTGTCGGCCGTGTCGAAGAACGTCACCCCGACCTCGAGCGCCGCGTCGACCACCGCGCGCGTCGCGTCCCGGTCGAGCTTCCGTCCGAACTGGTTGCAGCCGAGCCCGACGCGCGAGACGTCGAGATCCGAGCCGCCGAGCCGCGCCGTCTCCACGAGCCGAAGGCTATGCGACAGGTCTCAGGTGGCGCGGACGCGTACCTCGGCCACCTCGCCGGCGCTCTCCGGCGGCAGCCCGGTGACCCAGACGACCACGTACCGTCCGGTGCGTCCCGCGACGGGGAAGGTGGTGCGGGCGGTGAGCGTCTTCGCCGGCGAGACGCGGGTGAACGGCCCGGTGGGCGAGCTGCCGATCCGGATCTCCGCCCGAACGCCCGGTGTGGCGCTGTCGACGACCACCTGCCGGACGCGAACGGCGCGGCCAGCGTCGAGCACCAGGCCGACGCCCGTCTTGAAGAACCGCGAGTACCGCTCGGTGCGCCAGAAGGTGCTCCGGTTCCCGTCGACCGCGAGCGACGCCTCCTCGTCGCGCTCGTGCCCGTCGCCCTCCGGATCGAAGGCGCCGGCGGCCGTGAGCTTGACGAACCGGGCACGCGCGGCGGGCGGCTTCGCCGGCTTCGGCCGGGTCGTGGTGGCGACCGTCTCGCGTTTCGGCGGCGCTTGCGACGCCGCGTCGTCCCCGTCCAACCCGTTCACCACGGCCCAGCCGAGGGCGAGCAGCAGCACCGCGAGCGCTCCGGCGGCGAGGAGTCGCGCCGACGTGATGCCGTTGGGCATCAACCGAGTCTACGGCGACCCGCGCGCACCGATCGCGACGGCGTGCCGGTCGCACGGTGTCCGGCGTACGCTCGGGCGATGGACTTCGCAAAAGCGCTCGTCGTCGTCGTCGCGCTCGTCGTCGTCCTGCCGCTCGCGATCATCGGGCTCGCGCTGCTGGGGCCGGTCGGCTGGATCACCGGCGCCGTCGTCCTCCCGCTCGCGACGCTCGCGACGATCCTCTGGCTGGGCCGCGCGCGCCCGGGTGACGGGGAGCCGCCGGCTCGAGGCCCCGAGTGACGTCAGCGGAGGATGCGCAGCAACGCCGGGTCGAGCCCGAGCCACGCCTTCGCGAGGCGGCCGAGCGTGCCGTCGCGGCGAAGCCGGCCGAGCTCGCGGTCGACGGCTGCGACGTCGACGCCCGCTCCGCGCGGCACCGCGATCACGAGCCCCTTCCCGCGCGGGATGCGTCCGACGACGGGGCCGAACGAGCGGAGCTGTCCCTCGACGAAGCGGCCGGCCTCGACGGCGGGGACGAGCGCCGCGTCGCACGCGCCCGTGCGTACCATCGTCCTGAGTCGCTCGGTGCCGGTCACGAGAACGGGATGCTGCCTGGGGCTGACGGCGGGCATCGCGCGGGCGCCGTCGCCGCCGCGAACGGCGCAGAGCAGCGACGCGCGCAGGTCGGCGAGCCGCCGGGGCCGCTCGAGCCCGCGGCGCGCGACGACCGCGACGTCGGTCGTGAGGTACGGAACGCTCAGGTCGGCTCCCGCCCGCGTGCCGCGCGACGGGTCGATGCCGCCAAGCGCAAGCTGCCAGCCGCCGTCGCTCGACGCGAGCAGCCGGGCCTGCGACGGCACGTAGACGAACCGGCTCACGCGCGTGCCGAGCCGTCGCGCGAGCGTTCGTGCGAGCTCGACCTCGAAGCCGCGCGCGAGGATCACGTCGCGTCCACGGACGACACCCGCCTGGAGGAGGGGGCTCTGGAGACCGAGCGCGACGACGAGTGCGCCGGGTCGGCTCGCCGCTGGCACCGCGGCGGGCGCGTCGTCGGCACGCGCCAGGCCCGCGGGCAGGGCGAGCCCCGCGACGACGATCACGGCGGCGACCCGCCTCATGCGAGCGTCTCCCTGACCACGTCGACCGGGGTCCCGTACGTCGCGAAGGCGTACATCAGCGGCGCGTCGCGCGCCATCATCCGGACGCAGCCGTGCGAGGCCGGATACGCGGGCACCGAGGGATACGCGTGGAACGCGATGCCCCCGACGAAGTAGCTCGCGAACGGCATCCACGTCGAGAACGGCACCGACCACGACATGCGCTCCTTGCGGTAGACGCGGAACTCCCCGCTCGGCGTCCGGCCGTACGAGCCGGACGAGATGTGGAAGACGCGCTCGACCCGGTTGCCGACGATCGCGAGCGCCACCTGCCTGCCGAGCAGGATCTCGACCCGCTTCCCGGGGCGGCGCAGTGCCGGCTGCGGCCGCGTCGCATGAGCGATGGCCGCGGTCGTCGTTGCGTCGAGGACGCCGGTGCGCGGCAGTCCCGACCACTTCTGGAAGGCGAGGACGGCAACCGACGTCTCGTCCCCCGGCGTCCCCGTCACGCCCGTCGTCGCCATGAAGCCGAGGTCGGCGAGCAGCTGCTGGACGTCGCGCAACGCCAGTGGGTGCGCGTCGGGCGCCGGCTCGCGGACGGTCGCTCGGAGGTCGTAGCCGGGGAAGAGCCCGACGGGAACTCCGCCCTCGATCCTCACCCGAACGCCGACCACTCCGGGGACGGCGCGCAGCGTCCGGACGAGCTGTCCCACGCGCGCGCGGAGCGAGGCGTCGTCCCGCCCCGCCGTGAAGCGCGCCCCGAGATCGACGATCACCACGCGATGCGCGACCGTGAGGTCGCGGAGCGCCGTGCCCGACGGGATCGCCGTGCGCAGCCCGTCGCTTCGCTCGCGGCGTGTCGGCCCGGCGAGGAGCGCGCGAACGAGCCCGGGAATGCCGGGCGCCGTCCGATGGGCGGCGACCGCTTGCCCGTCCCGCAGGAACCACACGTCACTGCCGATCGCGTCCGGCCCGGCATGCGCCTGGCCCGCGAGCGCGAGGGCGGCCGTCACCGCAAGCGTGAGCGAGACGCGCGTCACGCGCCGTGGGTTCCTCACGTGAGGGACGACTCCTCCGCCACGTCGATGGGATCGGCACAACGGTGGTCGATCGAGAGGGGTCGAGGCTGAAGCCACGCCTCGTGCCGCGCGGGCTACTCGCCCGTGTGCGCCCGGACGATGACGACCGGGCACGGCGCATGGTCGGCGACGCGACCGGACGTCGATCCCAGCAGAGCTTCCTTGATCGCACCGCGCCCGCGGTTCCCGACGACGAGCAGCTCCGCGCCCTTTGCGGACTCGAGCAGCCCCTCGGAGGCGTCACCCTGCACGAGCGTCACCGTGACGCCGTGCCCCGTCCCGAGCACGCTCTCCACCTCCTGCTGGGCGGCGCGTGCCGCCGCGTCGTGCGTCGCGTCGATCATCTCCGCGCTCTCGGTCCACGACATCGGGACGAGCCCGGAATCGGCCGCTGTCGTCATCGGGATGTAGTTCCAGGCGTGCACCGCCTCGACGCGCGCGTCGCGGAGTTTCGCCTCCTCGACGGCCCAGCGGAGCGCCGCCGCCGACTCCTCGCTCCCGTCGATGCCGACCACGATCCGTCCTGCCATGTCCACATCATCCACGATCCGGCGCGGCCCCGGGCCCGAGAACCGCTCAAGATCGACGCCGCAGCGGCCGATTCTTGGAGGACGTGAACCCTCCGTCGAACATCCCTGCCGCGAGCCGCGAGGCTCGTGTCGGCGGCGATGCGGCTCTCGACCCTCTGGTCGAGTCCTACCGCAAGCTCGCCGACGTCTTCCACGAGCTGCTGTCCGAGCAGTCCCTCGACGACCTGCTGCAGCGCATCGCGGCCACAGTCGGGGAGCTGATCCCGTTCGACGACATCACCTTCTACGAGGCCGACGAGGGAAAGCGCGAGCTGCG
>DASTKF010000328.1:0-6664 GCA_035716065.1 Gaiella sp. | reverse complement strand
CGAGAGGTCGTCCACCCGCAGCTTGAGGTCGTTGAACGCGTCGAGCGCGCGCTGGCCGCCGGGGAGGTCGACGATCCGCCGGATGGCCTCCTCGCCCTTGCCTGCCAGGCGGGTGATCACGTCGTCGGTCTTCGCCGCGTCGTTCTTTTCCGTGTCGTTCGTCGCCGCCATACGGCCATACTACGCATTCTCCGCCCACGCATCGAGCGTGCGCGCGACCTCCTCGAGGACGGGCGCCGACGGCCCACGGACGACGATCTCCGCCTCCGCGTCGTAGGGCGTCTCCTCAAGGTTCAGGATGGCGAGTGCGCCACCCGCCCGAACGGTGTCCCCCGGCAGCCCGGCAATGGGCCAGACCTGCAGCGACGACCCGACGACGAGGAGCGACCCCGTCTCGCGCGCGAGCCGCTCCGCCCGCTCCATCGCGTCCGCTGGGAGAAGCTCGCCGAACATCACGACCCCGGGCTTGACGATCTCGGCGCAGCTGCTGCAGAGGGGCGCCTCACGGGTCTCGAGCTGGGCGAGGATCGCCTCGAGCGTCTCCTCAGCGCCGCACGCGAGGCACGGAAAGCGCGCGATCGAGCCGTGCACCTCGATGACGTCCTCGCTCCCCGCGCGCTTGTGCAGCAGGTCGATGTTCTGCGTCACCACCGCGCGCACGTGACCGGCGCGCTCGAGCGCAGCGAGCGCGACGTGCCCGGCGTTGGGCTCCGCTGCCAGGAGGCCGCCGATCCGCGGGCCGTACCAGCGCCACACGCGAAGCGGGTCGCGCCGGAAGGCGTCGATCGACGCGACCTCGAACGGGTCGACGTCCGCCCAGATCCCGCTCGCCGAGCGAAAGTCCGGAATGCCACTCTCGGTCGACATGCCGGCGCCCGTGAGCACGACGGCCGGGCCGCGATCGCGGATCAGCGACGCGAGCTCGGCGGCGGTTCCCACGGCGCGCATCCTAGGCCCGGGGTATATCTCGCCACGATGGACGGCTACGCCCTCACGCACCAGGTCCGCGTCCGCTTCGCCGAGACCGACGCGCAGGGAATCGCCCACCATGCGTCGTTCGTCGTCTGGCTGGAGGAGGCCCGGGTCGCGTACCTGGCGGAGTTCGCAGGCGGCTACCAGGCGATCCGCGACGGCGGGATCGAGGCGCTGACGACCGGTATCCACCTCGAGTACGAGCGGGCCGCCGTGTTCGACGACGTGCTGACGATCGGGGTGCGCTGCGCGGAGATCCGCGGTGCTCGGTTCCGGTACGAGTACCTGGTCGAGCACGAGGGCGAGCGCGTCGCGCACGGCTGGACGGCCCACGCCACGGTGGACGCGGCCACGCACCGGCCGACGCGGGTCCCCGAGTGGTTCGTCGAGGACGTCCTCAGGGCCGAGGCGTCGACGCGGACGCCGTAGCCGGGGACTCCGGCCCCGCGGCGTCTTTCTTCGCTCCGTTCGCGGGCTGCTTCGCAGTGTCGGTGGACTGCGTCGCCGTGCCGGCGGCCGGCGGCGGCGTGACCTTCGGCCGCACCTTCGACCCGAGCCGGACGACGGTGGGCTCGCCGACGTAGTACGAGCGCCAGGTCGTGTCGTAGAGGAGCGTCCCGTCCGGCCGGTAGACGCGTCGCGTGACGCTCGTCGAGCGCGGCGGGGAGCCCCACTGCTCGACCACCTTCTGACCCTTGAACAGCGTGTCGTCGTCGACCCGCTTCCAGGGCACCTTGCCGTCGACCGTGAGCGGCGCCGTCTCGGTCTCGACGCGACGGTTCTGCGGCGTCCCGTAGATGTTGACGGTGAGCGATCCGGCTCCCACGAAGGTGCGGACGAGCAGCCACTTGTCGGTGTCGTTCGTGAAGACGAGGTCGATGTCCGGGTAGTTGACCGTCGCGTCCCGACCCAAGGGGTAGTGGCTGATGAAAAGCGCGTGGTTCGTCCGCTTGTCGATCGAGAGGCCCGCCTCGAAGGCCGCGTTGAAGAGCGTCGTCGAGACCTGGCAGACGCCGCCGCCGATCCCGCTCTCGAGCTCGCCGTTGATGATCACCGGCGCCTCCTCGAAGCCTTTCGCCTCGTTCCGCTCTCCCGTCGTCTGGTTGAACGAGAACCGCGCGCCGGGCGCGACGAGCGCGCCGTCGATCAGGTCGGCGACGAGCTGGACGTTGTGCAGCCGTCCCGGGGTGCCGCCGTAGGTCGTCGTGTACGACCCGACGATTCCCCTGATGCCCATAGCCTCGGCGGCCGCGGTCGTTCGCGACGGCTCACTCGTCGCCGTCGCGAGCGCCGCCGACCTGTGCGTCGGCGAGAGCATCGCCTTCTCGATCGCGCTTCGCGCGGCCGCCAGGTCGATCGTGCGACCGGGCTTGGCGGGGACGACCTCGATCCCCCCGGACACCACTCTGAAGGTCGCATCGCTCGGCGGGCGGTTCACCGAGCGGCGGATGGACGCGAGCCACGCCTGTGCGGCCTTCCCGCCGATGCCGACGCTGGTCGCGCCGCCCTTCGGCAGATCCAGAAGCTGGGCGATCCGCCACCGGGTGAGCCGGAATCGCGTCGGACCGACGGTCAGCGTGACCGGCGCCGAGATCGCCGTTCGGGCATCCGCGGCCGCATCGGCGAGCTGCGCCGCCGTGACTGTCGGCTCGTCTCGCACGACGGGCAGGCGCACCGGGCCGCGCCTGTCGATCGACGCGAGCGCGTCGACGAGCGCCGCGGATGCCCGGGAACGGTCGAGACGCACGCCGGGACGCGCGGCGGTCACGGCGATGGCGAGCCCTTTGCGTTCGAGGCCCGCGTCGACCGCAGGACGGTCGACTGCGGCGGCGATCCTGGCGACGGTGTAACGCACCGCCGACGGGTAGACGTCGACGTGCGGCTCGACGTCGCTGCCGAAGAGGCGCGACTGGATGCGCTTCAGGCCGCGGATGGGTGCGACCCCGTCGCCCGCGTTCGCGGCCGCGCGCACCGCCCCCTTCCAGTCGGGGCGGACGCCGAGTTGGGACGCGGTGGCCGTGAACGTGCGCCCGCCGGCGACGAATTGCACCGACGTGTGCGCAAGCGCGGCCGACCGTGCCTCGAGCTCGTTCGTCGCCTGCGCGAGCCCCATCCCGCCGACGTCGAGCCCGCCGACCGTCGTCCCCGCAGGGAGCCGCGTCGGAGACCCCCCGAGAAGCGTGAGAGACACGAAAGCGAGCAGAGCGACGAAGCCGACCAGGAGGACGGCCCTGCGCACCGCGATGCGGCGTGAGCGTCGGCGGCGCGCCATTCCCGAAACGCTGGTCGCGCCGGATGACACGAACGGAAATGTAGCCGAGCCGGACAGGCCGTCTGTCCCCCGAAACGGGGTCGATGCGGGGCCGGGACAAGCCGCCGGCGACGTCACCGAGGCCGATGCTAGAACCGTCGGTGTGCGACGCATCGACACGGGCGAGCGGCGGGCGCGCTTGGTCGTCCGCCACCGCCTCGCCCCGTCGACGCGGTCCACCGATCCGATCGAGGCCGCATCGTCGCTCGTGGCACTCCACTCGACCGACGCCGCCACGGTGTTCCTCTCGACCTGGGCCCGGACGGACGGCTTCGAGACGGGCCGGCTGGAGCAGGCCCTCTACGACGAGCGCACGCTCGTGCGGATGCTCGGGATGCGCAGGACGCTCTGGGTCGTGACGGCCGAGCTCGCGCCGGTCGTCGACGCTGCCTGCACGCGAACGGTCGCCGCCCGCGAGCGCGCGAGGCTCGAGCAGCTCGTCGCGCAGAGCGACCTCGCAGGCGACCCCGCCGGCTGGATCGACCGCGTGGCCGAAGCCGCGCTCGACGCGCTCGGCCGCCGCGGCGAGGCGTTCACCTCGGACCTCACCCGCGCCGATCCGCTGCTCGCGACGAAGATCCGCCTCGGCGCCGGGACGCGCTGGGAGGCGGAGGTCAGTGCGGGATCACGCATCCTTCCGCTGCTCGCTGCCGAGGGACGGATCGTCCGGGGGCGTCCTCGCGGCGGTTGGACGCACGGCCAGTACCGCTGGGCGCTCACGCCGGGTCGGGACGTCGAGCTGGACACCGCGACCGCCCAGGCAGAGCTGCTCCGCCGCTGGCTCGGTGCGTTCGGGCCGGCGACCGAGACCGACATCCGCTGGTGGACCGGCTGGACGGCGCGCGAGGCGCGCGCGGCGCTCGCAGCCGTTCCTCACGCCGTGGTCGACCTGGACGGCACGTCCGGGCACGTCCTCGCGGACGACGTCGAGCCCACCGTGCCGCCCGAGCCGTCGGCCGCGCTCCTGCCGACCCTCGACCCCACGACGATGGGCTGGAAGGAACGCGACTGGTACCTCGGGCCGCACGCCGCGCAGCTCTTCGACCGGAACGGGAACGCCGGCCCGACCGTCTGGTGGGACGGGCGCGTCGTCGGCGGCTGGTCGCAGCGGAAGGACGGGGAGATCGTCGTCCGCATGCTCGAGGACGTCGGCAAGGAGGCCGAGCAGGCCGTCGCGGCAGAGACGGAGCGGCTCGCCGCGTGGCTCGGAGCCGTCCGGCTCGCGCCGGGATTCCTTCCCCCGTTCCATCGCGCGCTCGCCTCCTACTGAACGAGCTCGAGCTCGACGTCGAGCGCACGGTAGACGTCCAGCGCTCGGGTATCCCGCGTCGCGAGCGGAAGGCCGTGCGCCACGGCGGCCGCCCCGACGAGAGCGTCGAAGACAGAGCCCCCCGAGATGCCGAGCTCCGCGAGCCGCCGAAAGAGCGCTGCGGCATCGTCCGCACCGAGAAAGCGCGTCGCCGGAAAGCTCGCGTGCAGAAGCCGCCCGACCGCGGCCGGTGTCCGTCGCACAGGTGGCGGCAGCCGCGTCAGCACGGAGTACGTCTCGAACGCCGCGTGACCGGCCAGCCCGAGCCGACGACCACGGACGGCCCGCCGTGCCAACCGATGATGCTCGTGGTCGACGACGACGAGGGGTATCGCAATGCTGGAGTCGACGAGGGCGTCTGGCGGGCGTGAGCGCGTTCTATTCGCGGTCGGCATCGATGAGCTCGCGCACCAGCTCGTCGTCGATCCTGGTGCCGGACGGGGGAATCGCCAGGCGGCCGTCGACCTCGACGAGCTCCTCGCCGCCGACCGCCTCGATCCGGACGCCGGCGCCGTCCGCCGTGATCTCGACTGCTCCGGGCTCGAGCCCGACCCGGCGTCTGATCTCCCGCGGGATGACCACGCGGCCGGCCTTGTCGATGGTAGTTCTCATACGTCGATGGTAGTTCTCATACCATCAGGCTACCATCGACATGCCAGAGGGAGACTCCCTGGTTTACCCCTCCCCGAGGAAGATCTCTTTCGCGATCACGAGCCGCTGGATCTGCGACGTGCCCTCGTAGATCTGGAACAGCTTCGCGTCGCGCATGAGCTTCTCGACCGGGTACTCCTTGATGTAGCCGTACCCGCCGAAGACCTGCACGGCGTCCGTGGTCACCTTCATCGCCGTGTCGGCGGCGAAGCGCTTCGCGAAGGACGAGTACTTCGTCGCCTTGCGGCCGTAGCCCTGGTCGATCATCCACGCGGCCTGCCAGGTGAGCAGGCGCGCTGCCTCGATCTCGGCCGCCATGTCGGCGACGAGGAACGAGACGCCCTGGTTCATCGCGATCGGCATCCCGAACTGGACGCGCTCCTTCGCGTAGTCGATCGAGAGCTCGTACGCCGCCTGCGCGACCCCGACCGCGCCGACCGCCGTGCCGGGGCGCGTGAAGTCGAGCGTCTGCATCGCGATCTTGAAGCCGTCGCCCTCCTCGCCGAGACGGTTCGCCGACGGCACGACTACGTCCTGGAACGCCACGGCCGACGTGTCGGTCGCGCGCTGGCCCATCTTGTCGAGGTGCTTCTCGATCGTGACGCCCTCGGCGTCCATCGGGATCACGAACGCGGTCAGGCCGCGATGGCCCTTCGACTTGTCCGTGGAGGCGAAGCAGACCATCCACGATGCCTTACCGGCGTTCGTGATGAACATCTTCGAGCCGTTGACGACGTATTCGGTGCCTCCCTTCGCTACGGCGGTCGTCTGAATGCCCGAGACGTCCGACCCCGCTCCCGGCTCGGAAAGCCCGAAGCAGCCCAGGATCGGCTCCGAGACGAGCGGCGCGAGCCACTCGCGCTTCTGCTCGTCGGTGCCGGCGATCAGGATCGGGCCTGCGGCGAGGCCGTTCGCGCCGATCGAGGTGCCGATGCCCGAGCAGCCCCAGTTGAGCTCCTCGCCGACGAGCATCCCGTCGAATGCCGACAGCTCGGGGCCACCGAGCGACTCCGGGATGTGCAGGTTCATCAGCCCGAGATCGTGCGCCTTGGCGACGACGTCCGCGGGATGCGTCTGGTGCTCGTCGTACTCGGCCGCCTTCGGACGGATCTCCTTCTCCGCGAACTCGCGCGCGAGTGCACGGAGCTCCCTCTGCTCGTCGGTCAACGCGAACGACACGCCGTTCGCGAGCCCGGTCTCGATCGTCGTCATGAACGCGCTCCTGAACTTCGATTGACTAGTCAGTCAATCCTAGCCGGTCGCCGTGGCCACGGCAAGCTGCGGTGGCCGCGCGTAGTCCACGCCGCTTCGGAATCCGCCCGCTGGATCACGCTCCGCGCGTCCGCGAGCAGGGTCCGCGGCGCTCTTCCTCGCCGTGCCGGCCAGGCGCGGCATCTTCGTCGCTGCGGTCGACCCGCCGT
>DASTKF010000327.1:0-10200 GCA_035716065.1 Gaiella sp. | reverse complement strand
GCCAACCACGTCCTCCACTTCGACCGCTGGTGGAACCCCGCAGTCGAGCAACAGGCGACCGACCGCGTACACCGGCTCGGCCAGCGCAAGCCGGTCTTCGTGTCGAGCCTCGTATGCACCGCGACGCTCGAGGAGCGGATCGACGCGCTGCTCGACGCGAAGCGTGAGCTCGCCGACCAGGTGATGGCGGGCCGCGCCGACGACTGGCTCGCTGAGCTCGATCTCGACGCGATCCGGGCGGCGGTCGCGCTCGCGCCCGAGGCGATCGACGAGGCCGCGTGAGCGAGCTCGTGCTCGACGACGGCAGGCCTCTGGCGGTGCCGCGCGACGGCGACCGGATCGGGGCAGGCCCGTGGTCTCGGCTTCTGGCGAGCGCGGTCGTGCCGGACGAGAGCTCGGCACGCGCCGAGCGCGGAAGGGAGCTCGCGTGGCGCGGCATGGTGTCGCAGGTCTCGGTCGAAGACGGCGCGATCAGAGCCCGGGTGCTCGGCTCGAGCGGCTCCGACTACGCCGTCACGCTCGAGGCGAGTGTCCTTCCCGCCCGGGTGTGGGCCGATGCGGTGCGCGTCGCGCACGAGCGTCCGGGGCTCGAGGCCGGGATCGAGGGGACGGCGCAGTCGGTTCACCTGGCGCACTACCTCGAGGCGGAGCAACGCGAGCCGCTGGTGCCGCCAACGCGCCGGATCCGGGCGAGCTGCACGTGCCCCGACCGCGAGTACGCATCGGTGTGCAAGCACGTCGCCGCGGTCGCCTTCGTCGTCGCCGACGCTGTCGACGCCGACCCGTCACTCCTCCTGCGCTGGCGCGGCTGCGAGCCCGTCGCCCCGCCGGCCTCGCGCAGCGGCGACCCGTGGCTCGCGGGCATCCTGCCGCCGCCGCGACCGGTGCGCGCGCTGCCGCCGGGCGCCGTCGTCAAGCGGCTCGGTCGGAGTGGGATCCGGGTCGGCGGACGCGACCTCGCCGACGCCCTCGAGCCCGCCTATCGGGCGTTTGCGCGGGCCGGCCGGGCGACCTCGCACCCTGGCATGATCGAGGCGTGGAGCAGCGACTCAGCCTCGTGACGCTCGGCGTCGCCGACCTCGACGCCGCCCGCCGGTTCTACGAGGCGCTCGGCTGGTCGCGAAGCGGTGACGGCGAGAGCGTCGTGTTCTTCCAGGCAGGTGGCATGGTCGTAGGGCTGTGGAGCCGGGCGGCGCTCGCCGAGGACAGCGGCGTCGAGGACACCGGCGGCTGGGGCGGCATCACGCTGGCGCACAACGTCCGATCGCCGGCCGAGGTGGACGCGGTGATCGAGGAGGCGCGGGCAGCGGGCGGACGCATCGTGCGCGAGCCGGCCGAGACGTTCTGGGGCGGATATTCGGGCGTCTTCCACGACCCCGACGGCCACCCGTGGGAGGTCGCGCACAACCCGGGCTGGACGATCACCGGCGACGGGTCGGTCGAGCTCTGAGCCAGGGCTACTCCGTGACGCCGCTCCCGCGGAAGCTCGGGGTCGGCGAAGGAGGCACGTTCGCGGTCGTCGGCGACCCGGGTCACGTCGACGAGCTGCTCTCGCCGCTACCTACGGGCGCGCGGCGCGTCGACAGCGCGGACGAGGCCGACGTCGTCCTCTTCTTCACGACAGAGCGCCGCGAGCTGGAGCGCCGGATCGAGCGCCTCGGAGCGGCGATCTTCCCCGACCGGATGCTCTGGATCGCCTGGCCGAAGCGCGCGTCGAAGGTCCCGACGGACGTCACCGAGGACGTCGTACGCGAGCTCGCTCTGCCGATCGGCCTCGTCGACACGAAGGTCGCCGCGATCGACGCGACGTGGTCCGGCCTTCGGCTCGTATGGCGCCGCGAGCAGCGAATCATCTAGCTGCCGAGGATGTTGATCGCCCGGGCGGCGACGACGAGCACCGTCAGCGCCGAGAGGCCCGCCTCGAGGCCCATGACGAGCTTCGCGCGGTGCGTGAGCGGCATCGCGTCGGTCGGGCTGAACGCGATCGAGTTCGTGACGGAGACGTAGACGTAGTCGACGAGCGCCGGCCCCCAGCCCGGGCGCGCGAGACCCGGGTTCTCGTCCTGCGGAAACTGGAAGTCGGGCTGCATCCGGGACGACGCGATCGCACGCGCGACCGGTCCGCCGCCGTCGAGCTCCCAGAAGACGAGCGAGAAAGTCAGGACGTTCGTGAGCAGCACCACAGCCGCGCTTGTGAGCAGCTGCGCGCCACCCGGCCGCCAGTGCATCAGCGACACGATCACGCAGGCGACGCCCACTGTCGTCCCGAGCCACACGAGCCCGAGCGTGACGCCCGCGACCTCGCGCCGCAGGTGGTCGAGCCCCAGACGATGCGGGCCGACGAGGAACGTCACGACGAGGAGCGCCGACGGGATCGCGACGACGAGCCACAACCACCAGTCGCTCCGGCCGAAGAGCTCCCAGCCCGCGCGGCGGCTGACGACGGCCAGGGCGAGGTTGGCGACGAGGATCGCCGCCGCGAACGGCGCCGCCTCGCGCCGCGCCTCGCGGGCGGCCTGCCGCAGCCTCGCCTCGTCCATCCCGCCGTGTTCGCCGCCGAAGGCGTCAGACCTATCCGGGACGGCCGGACAGCGTCGCTGCGTACGATCGCCGGATGGAGCAGCGCGCCCTCGGACGGAGCGGGATCGCCGTGTCGCGGATCGTGCTGGGTTGCGGGAACTTCGGGGGGATCGGCTCGTCCCCGGCCCACGTCGGGAAGGGGACACCGCGCGACGAGGCATTCCGATTGCTCGACGCCGCGTGGGAGATGGGCATCACGACGCTGGACACGGCGGACGCCTACGGGCTCGGCCGGAGTGAGGAGTACATCGGCGCCTGGCTTCGCACGAAGCCCGAGGCACGCGACCGTGTGGTGCTGGCGACCAAGACCTTCAACCCGATGGACGACGGCGCCGACCACGGTCTCGGGGCAGCGAGGATCCGGCGCCAGGTCGAGGCGAGCCTCCGGCGGCTGGGGGTCGCGCGCATTCCGCTGTACCTCGCCCACGACTTCGATCCCCAGGTGCCCCAGGAAGAGACGCTCGGCGCCTTCGACGAGCTGGTGCGCGGAGGAACGGTGGGCGCCGTCGGTGCGTCGAACTTCACCGCCGAGCAGCTGGCCGAGGCGCTCGAGCTCTCCGCGCTCGAGGGGCTGACCCGCTACGAGTGGGTGCAGAACGGGTTCTCGCTCCTCGAGCGCGGCGATCGCGAGACCGTCTTCCCGCTCTGCCACGAGCACGGGCTCGGGTACACGCCGTTCAGCCCGCTTGCAGGCGGCTGGCTCACCGGCAAGTACCGGCGCGGCGAGCCCTTGCCGGCCGGGTCGCGCATGACGCTGCGCCCGGAGGGCAGCGAGGGATACCGAACCGACGCGACGTTCGATGCGCTCGAAGCGTTCGAGCGCGCCGCGTCGGGCCGCGGCGTCTCGATGGCCGCGCTCGCGATCGCGTGGCTCCTCCACCTGCCGGAGATCACCGCCGTGGTGGTCGGCCCGAGCCGGCTCCAGCATCTCGCTCCGGTGAGCGAAGCGCTGGGCATCACCCTCGACGACGACGAGCGCGACGCGCTGGAGAGGATCTTCCGATGAGCTTGCTCGTGCTGGGCGAGGACGATGTGCGCGCGACGCTCGACATGCCCCGGTGCATCTCGGCGATGGAGGGCGTGCTCGCGGCGCTCGCGCGCGGTGAGGTCTCGATGCCGCTCCGCACGATCTTCCGCGTCCCGGACGAGAGGGTGCTCGGCCTCGGTCTGATGCCCGCGCATCGGAGCGGCGTGGAGCCCGTCATCTCGCTCAAGGAGGTCGTCGTCGTGCCGGGCAACTCCACCCGTGCCCTCGACCCGCATCAGGGAGCCGTGCTGCTGCACGACGGGACGACGGGGCAGCTCGTCGCCGTCCTGAACGCCTCGCCGATCACGGAGATCCGGACGGCCGCGGTGTCGGCGGTCGCGACCAAGCTTCTGGCCCGGCCGGGCTCACGGCAGGTGGCGATCCTCGGCTCCGGGGTGCAGGGCCGCTCGCACGCGGTCGCGATGCGCGAGGTCCTCCCGGAGGCGGAGCTGCGCGTGTGGAGCCGGGATCAGGCGCACGCCGAGGCGCTTGCGCTCGAGACGCACGGGCTCGCGTGCTCCACCCTCGCCGAGGCGCTCGCCGGCGCCGACGTGGTCTGCACGTGCACCGCGGCACCGGAGCCGATCGTCGCGCTCGGCGACCTCGCGCCCGGCGCTCACGTCAATGCCGTCGGCTCGTCCGGCACATGGGCCCGCGAGCTCGAAGCGGACGTCGTCGCGGCCGCCTCGCTCTTCGTCGACCGCCGCGAGTCGACGGTGAACGAGTCCGGTGACTACCTCGGAGCCGTCGCCGAGCGCGGCATCGGCCCCGAGCACATCCTCGCGGAGCTCGGCGAGCTGCTCGTGGGCGCCCATCCCGGCCGGCGCTCCGACGAGGAGCTGACCGTGTTCAAGTCGCTCGGCCTCGCCGCGGAAGATCTCGCGGCAGCTGCGCTGTGCGTCGAGGTCGCCCGCGAGCGCGGCATCGGAGTCGAGGTGACGTTCTGATACCGCTCGGGGCGATCGAGACCGCGCGAAGGGTCACCGCGGACGCCGTTCTCGCAACTCCGCTCGTCCGCCTGGAGATCGAGGCTCCCTGCGAGATCTGGCTCAAGCTCGAGTGCCTCCAGCCGATCGGCTCATTCAAGCTCCGCGGCGCGACGAGCGCAATCCGCCAGGCAGGGCCGGACGCGTGGCGCGACGGGGTATGGACGACGAGCGCCGGGAACATGGCCCAGGGGGTCTGCTGGGTCGCGCGCGAGCTGGGCGTGCCGGCCACCGTCGTCGCACCAGACCATGCGCCGCGCGCGAAGCTCGACGCGGTCGAGCGCCTCGGAGGCCGCGTGATCGCCGTGCCGTTCGAGACGTGGTGGGAGACGATGGAGACGGGGTCGTACCCGGGGCTCCACGGGCTGTTCGTCCACCCTGTCCTCGACGAGCGGGTGATGGCCGGGAACGGCGTCATCGGGCTCGAGCTTGCGGAGCAGCTCGATGCGATCGACACCGTCCTCGTCGCGTGGGGCGGCGGCGGCCTCACGACGGGCATCGCAAGCGCCCTCGCCGCGGCGTCGCCGTCGACCCGCGTCGTCGCCTGCGAGCCGGAGACCGGTGCGCCGCTGGCGGCGTCGCTCGCCGCGGGCGCGCCGGTCGAGGTCGACTACCGCCCGTCGTTCGTCGACGGCGCCGGCTCGAAGGCGCTGCTCCCCGCGATGTGGGAGCGAGCGCAGTCGCTGGTCGCCGACGCCGTGCCCGTGCCGCTCGCGGAGGCGGCGGCAGCTGTGCGCCTTCTCGCCACGCGTGCGCACATCGTCGCGGAGGGAGCCGGCGCGCTACCGCTCGCCGCGGCACTCTCCGGGCACGGTGGAACCGGCCGGGTCGTCTGCATCGTCTCCGGCGGGAACATCGACCGGGAACGGCTCGCGGCGATCCTCTCGGGCGAGACTCCCGCGTAGCGCTACGGCGCTAGCAGTTGCGCCGCACCGTCTCGGTGACGGCGAGCTTGACCCATTCGAGCGGGATGCCGATCACGGTGCGCCACCATGGCTCGTCGACGCCGTAGGTTGCGACGCGGAAGTCGCCGCAACGGCGGAACGAGCGCTCCGCCCGGAAGGTCTCGTAGTCGGACGTCACGAGGACGACCGTGTCCCAATTGCGCCGCTTGGCGAGCTGCGAGATCGCCTGCGCCTCCCCGACCGACGAGTACGGCCCCGCATAGATGCAGACCACGTCGTCCGACTTCGCCCGGCAGGCGCGGGCCCGCGCCTTGTCGTTCCCGTTTCGCTCCGCCGAGACGACGAGCGTCGGCGCAATGCCGCCGCCCACGAGGGTCTGCGCGGCCGGAAGGGTGTTGTCCGAGCCGGCGAGGGCAACCACGGCGTCCGCGCCCTTCGGCAGCGAGTCGTCGTCGCTGTGCCGGAGGAACAGCGGGATGCCGATCACGTACCCGAGCCCGAGCACGATCGCACAGGCGATGAGGAATCGTCGCATCGGGGAAGCGTGACAGGTGCATCGGTCGTCTCCAGGTAGAACACGCGGATGCGACCGTCGGCCGTCCCGGTGACCGCGATCCGGCGCCTTGCCATCGCCGCGCAGGGATACGCAGCGCGTGGCCGGCAGGGAACAACGGCCGAGGTCGAGGCGACCGTGCGGCGCCTCTCGTGTGTCCAGCTCGACTCGATCTCCACGGTCGAGCGAAGTCATCGGATCGCACTCGGCTGCCGGGTCGGTGCATACCCGAAGGAGTCGGTCTCACGGCTGCTCGGCCGCGGGCGCCTGATCGAGTACTGGGCGCACGAGGCGTGCCTTCTGCCGGCCGACGACTGGCCGCTCTTCCGCCCTGCGATGCAGGGCGGAGGACGCCGGTGGTACGGCGAGATCGACAGGACGCACCCACATCTGCGTGAGCACGTCCTCGACGAGATCCGCGCACGCGGGCCGCTCGGCTCGCGGCACTTCGACGGCGCGGCACGGAAGGGCGAGATGTGGGGCTGGAAGCCGGCCAAGCGCATGCTCGAGCTGCTCTGGAACCACGGCGAGCTGGTCGTGGCCGGGCGCCAGGGGTTCCAGCGCCTCTACGACCTTCCCGAACGCGTGCTCGATCCGTCGCTGCTGGATGCGACGTCGCCTTCCGAGCCCGAACGCCTGCGCGAGCTCGCGCTCCGGGCCGTCCGGGCGCGCGGAGCTCTCACCGAGAGGGGAGTCGTCGAGCACTGGCGGCTGAAGGGCGGCACTGCGCGAGTCCGGCCGATCGTGGATGCGCTCGTCGCGGACGGCCTTCTCGAGCGGCTGGACGTGGGCGACGGCGGCCCGACCGTGCTGGTGGCAGCCGGGGCGGAGCTCGACCGGCCGGCGCCGGCCGCGGCGGTCCTTCTCTCTCCGTTCGACAACCTGCTCTGGGACAGGCCGTTCGCGCGCCGCGTGCTCGGCTTCGACCACCTGATCGAGGTCTACAAACCCGCCCACGAGCGCCGCTTCGGGTACTACGTGCTGCCACTGCTCCGCGGAGACCGGGTCGTCGGGCGGGTCGACCTCAAGTCGGAGCGCGCAAGCGGCGAGCTCGTCGTGCGCGCCTTCCACCGGGAGGACGGCGTCCGCGCGTCGAACGCGCTCGACGACGCCCTCGACCGCGCGCTCGACCGGCTCCGTCGCCTGATCGGCCTCGAGTCCGTCCGACGTTCCGGGGCCGTTGCGTCCGCCTATGCTCCCGGTTGCCCACCGGGTTGATCGATCAACGCAAGAGCGGGGACCGAAAGGAGCTCGAGGAGACCATGAGCGTCACCGACAACGGGCCTGATCCGAACGCGTTCGACATCGAGACGAAGACGGTCGCCAACGAGAACTACCGCACGGTCGCCTGGACCGGGAAGTACCTCCAGGTCACCCTGATGTCGATTCCGGTGGGTGAGTCGATCGGGCTCGAGACCCACCCCGAGACCGATCAGTTCCTGCGTCTCGACGCCGGGCAGGGCAAGTGCGTGATGGGCCCAGCCGAAGACCAGCTGGACTTCGAGCAAGACGTCTCCGACGGATGGTCCATCCAGGTGCCGGCCGGGACCTGGCACGACGTCATCAACACCGGCCAGGAGCCGATGCAGCTGTACGCCATCTATGCACCCGTCCACCACGCGCCCGGGATAACGCAGGCAACGAGCCAGGACGCCGAGGAGGACGAGAGGGCCGGCCGCGACGAGCCGCCGTCCTGGTCCGTGCAGCCCTGAGGTTGGTGTCGGTCGCCCGACTACGATGTCCGTCATGGACTTCGCCACGCGCGCGATCCACGCCGGGCAGGAGCCCGATCCCGCCACCGGCGCGGTGACGACCCCGATCTACCAGACCTCGACGTTCGTGCAGGAAGCCGTCGGCGTCAACAAGGGGTACGACTATGCGCGCGTCGCGAACCCGACGCGGACGGCGCTCGAGGAGTGCCTCGCGTCGCTCGAGAACGCTGCTCACGGGCACGCCTTCTCGTCCGGGATCGGTGCGACGACGACGATCATGCATCTCGTCGACCCCGGCGACCGGGTCGTGTGCGTCAACGACGTCTACGGCGGGACGTACCGCATGTTCTCGCAGGTCTACGAGCCGAAGGGCTACCGGTTCACGTACGTCACGCCGGACGAGCTCTCCACCGCGGCGTCGGCCCACGTCGATGGCGCTCGGCTCGTCTGGATCGAGTCGCCGACGAACCCGCTATTGAACGTCGTCGACATCGCCGCCGTGGCGGACGCCGCCCATGCCGCGGGCGCGCTGCTGGTCGTCGACAACACGTTCGCAACGCCGTATCTCCAGACGCCGCTGGACCTCGGCGCGGACATCGTCGTGCACTCGACGACGAAGTATCTCGGCGGGCATTCCGACGTCGTCGGCGGCTTCGCCGGGACGAACGACCCGACGATCGCGGAGCGACTCGCGTTCCTGCAGAAGTCCCTCGGCGCGGTTCCTGGCCCCTTCGACGCGTGGCTCGTGCTCCGGGGCGTGAAGACGCTCGCCGTGCGGATGGAGCGGCACTGCGACAACGCCCGCCGCGTCGTCGACTTTCTCTCCGAGCACTCTCGGGTCGAGAGCGTGCTCTGGCCCGGCCTTCCCGACCACCCCGGCCACGTGATCGCGGCGCGGCAGATGCGCGACTTCGGCGGCATGGTGTCGTTCCTCGTCTCGAGCGAGGACGAGGCGGTCGAGCTGGTCGCGCAGACGAGCGTCTGGACGCTCGCGGAGAGCCTGGGCGGCGTCGAGAGCCTGATCGAGCATCCGGCGCGGATGACGCACGCCTCGACGGCCGCCGGGCCGTTCGCCGCGCCTCGGAACCTGATCCGCCTGTCGGTCGGCATCGAGTCCGCCGACGACCTCGTCGAAGACCTCGCGCAGGCCCTCGCGGCAACTCCCGCTCGGGCGTAGAACCCCCACGCACCGCGAACACGTTGCCTGGGCGAGCAACCGGTGTCAGACACCGGTTTCTGTCAAGAGGGGCGTGTGCCGACTTGGCGCCGATCTTTCCACAGGCTGCGATCCCCGCAGCCATGCGGGTTGTCGTCGCCGCCCCGCCCAGCCGGCTCCTCACGCTCCTCTCGGCCACAGCTCGAGCAGTGTGAAAAGCGCCGCACCAGAGCATGTGGACGGATCGGCACAGAATCGCGACGTTTCGCCCTTGACGCAAAACGGTGTCTGACACCGTACCGCGCCGATCCGCGCCGATCGGCCGTGCCGCCCGGCGCTCGGCCGGCCGGCACGGCCGATCCGTACTCGGTCAGCCGTTGTTCGCGACGATGCGGAACTGCGTGCCGGTCGGGTCCGCGACGGTCGCGAGGCGACCGTACGGCGTGTCCTCGGCCGGGCGCACGACGCTGCCGCCGAGCTTCTGGATCCGCGCGATCGCCTCGTCAGCGTCGCTCACGGCGAAGTAGACCGCCCAGTGCGCCGGCTCGTCGCCGGGGTAGGGCGAGTCGTCCATGATCCCCGCGAGCTGCCCCTCACCCTCGCCGAGCGTCGTGTAGCGGAACTCGTCCGTGTCACTCATCGTGTGCGTGTCCCAGCCGAAGACGGCGCGGTAGAAGGCGACGGTCGGCTCGTACGCACGGGTGTGGAGCTCGAACCAGGCCGGGGTCCCGATCTCGCCGGTGACCTCGAAGCCCTTCTGCTGGTTCGGCTGCCAGGCGCCGACGTGCGCGCCGCCCGGATCGGTGATCATCGTGGAGCTGCCGTTCTCGCCGACGACCATCGGCGCGAACTGGACCTTGCCGCCGTGCTTGGGTGTCGCGGCGGCAATCGCCTCGACGTCGTCCGTCATGAGGTGGACGCCCCACGCGTCCGGATACCCCTGCTCACCGTCGTTGCGCATGCAGCCGGCGACGTGCTTGCCATCCTTCGAGAACGTGAAGTAGCCGCCGAATTCCTCCATCGACGGCTCCGCGTTCCATCCGAAGAGGTCGCGGTAGAACGCAGTCGCCTTGTCGGTGTCCGAGCTGTACAGGTCGATCCAGCACGGAGCACCGGTGACGAGCGTAGGTGCAGGCATGTTCGCCTCCTTGTGGGATGGTCGGTTGCCGGCAATGACTGCCGGGCCGCGCGAAAGTCATCGCCCGTCCTGCCGACGCTACAACCCCCCGACCGCCGCCACGGTACGGCTAACCCGACTACGGTCTCCAGCATGACGGCCGA
>DASTKF010000326.1:0-7948 GCA_035716065.1 Gaiella sp. | reverse complement strand
GAGAGCACGAGGAACGCCTCCTGTTGCGACTCCGAGTGGTAGAGGCAGTTCGACTCGCCGGGCTCGACCACGCTGATGTTGATGCCGACCTGCGGAAACTCCTGCTCGCGCGTCTCGAAGCCGCAGCCCGAGCCGAACGTCGTCGACGTCCACCACTCTGCATCCCGCACGTTCACGACGAACCAGCCGTCGGACGCGGGCGCGAGGCCTGAGCCGTTGTCCTCGAGACGGGCCTCGGGCACGACTCGACCCTACACGCCTGGTCGATCGGGCTCGACGCGCGGAGCCACGTCGTCGGCGACGAAGCCGATGCGCCGATGCGTCGCGTCACAGAACGGCTTCGTCGACGAGTGGCCGCAGCGGCAGAGGACGATCGCGTCACCCGGCGGGACCTCGAGCTCGCGGCCCTCCGGGTCGACGATCCGCACCGGCCCGACGATCTTGTAGGGGCCGTTCGTCCGCACCGTGATGGTCACGTCGCTCACGCCGCGAGGGTACCCGCCCCTACAATCGAGGCCCGTGCCGCTTCGGATCTGCCTCGTGACGCCTTACGCGTGGTCGGTGCCGCACGACACGAACGAGCACGTCGCCGGCGTCGCCGAGGCGCTGCGCGCCCGGGGCCACACCGTCGTCGTGCTCGCTCCCTCGTCCCGTTCTGCCGATCTCCTCGCGGGTCGGCGCGCCCTCCAGACCGGCGAGCTGGAAGGAGTCGTCGCGGTCTCGCGCGCCGTTCCCGTCTCGCCGCGCGCTGCCGTCGGGATTCCCGTGGGCGTCCGCGCGAACGTCGCCACCGCGCTGAGGCGCGGGGACTTCGACGTCGTCCACGGGTTCGACCCGGCCGTGCCGGGGCTCGCCTACGTGGCCCTGCTCGAGGCCCGGACGACGACCGTTGCCACCTTCGTCGACCCGGAGCGACTCGGCTTCCCGCCCCGCAAGAACCAGCGCGACCGCCTGCTTGCGCGGATCGACAGGTTGGTGGCGACCGGCGAGGACGTCGCCGAGCGTGCTGCCACGCGTTTTCCCGGCGCGTACACCGTCGTCCCGGCCGGCGTCGACCTCGAGCGGTTCGCGCCCGCTGCGACGAAGGACAACCTGATCGTCGTCGAGACCGCGGCCGGGAGCCTGCCCGTGGTCAGGGCGGCGCTCCGCGCGCTGCGTGACCTCGATGGGTGGGAGGCGATCCTCCTACGTACCGCGCCGCTCGCGGCGCGTCCCTCGATCCCGCTCGGCCTGCGCGACCGCGTCCACCTTCGCACCGCCGCGCGGAGCGAGGCCCGCGCCGACCTCCTGCGGGACGCCGCGATCGTCGTTCCCTCGCCCGACGGGCTCCGGCGCCTGCGCGACGAGGCGGCGGCCGCCGGCTGCGCGCTCGTCGAGCCGCACGGCGTCGAGGAGCAGCCCGAGCTCGCGACCGCGGGCGTTCTGCGCTTCGCCGAGGATGGCGAGGCCCGCGCGCGCGATGCCGACAAGCGGCACGCCGCGGTCGCGACATCGAGCTTCGAGGCGGTCGCGGACCAGCTCGAGCGCGTGTACCTGGAGGCGCAAGGTCGAAAGCGCGTACGACGCGACCACGCCACCGAGCCGCTCGCCGACCGCGACTGGATCGTGGTCGACCTGCACATGCACACGCGCTGGTCTCACGACTGCTCGATCGAGCCGGCTGCGCTCGTCGACCACGCCGAGTCCGAGGGGCTCGGCGCGATCGCGGTGACCGACCACAACGTCTTCGGCGGCGCGCTGGAGACGGTCGAGGTCGCTCAGGATCGCGACCTGATGGTCATCCCTGGCGAGGAGGTGAAGACGGACCGCGACGGCGAGGTGATCGGTCTCTTCCTGCGCGAGGAGATCCCCCGCGGGATGCCGTTCGCCGACACCGTGGCCGCGATCCGCGAGCAGGAGGGCGTGGTGTACGTGCCGCACCCGTTCGACCGCATGCACTCGATTCCGGCGCCCGCGACCTTGCACCGGCACCTGCCCGAGATCGACGTCCTCGAGGTCTACAACGCACGGCTCCTCTTCGACGGCTACAACGACGAGGCTCTCCGGTTCGCGCGGAAGTACGGCCTCCTGCAGGGCGCCGGCTCGGATGCCCACGTGCTGCAGGGGGTCGGCACGGGCGCGCTTCGGATGCGGCGCTTCGACGGCCCCGAGGAGTTCCTGCTCTCGCTTCGCACGGCAACCGTGCTGCGGCGGCCGAAGTCGCTCGCGCTGCTCCAGTCGCTCAAGTGGGTGGCTCAGATGAAGGAGCGCGTGGGGAGCAGCTGAGGCACTGGAGGAAGCACCCCGACTGCCCACGAATGAGAGAGCGATGGTGGACCCCGAAGAGCGGCGGGCGAGGGCTTCTGGCCGTTCCGCGGCGAAGCCGTCGAACGGCGACGAGATCCAGGAGCGCTACCTCCGGCGCGCGATCTCGGAGATCAACGAGCTCGGCGACGAGCTGCTTGCGCTCGGCGACGAGCTGCACGTGCCGGTCCTCGGCAGCGGCCATCCGCTCGGCGACGTGTTCCTCCTCAAGTACCGGCCCGTCCACAGCGAGATCGCAGAAGGCGTCGCATTCTTCGGGCGCTCGGGCCAGGCGCTCTTGAAGGCGCTGCAGCGCCTCGCGGTCGACCCGCTCGCGGTCTACGGCACCAACTGCCTCAAGTTCGGCACCGAGGATCCCGCCGCGGCCCGCGGCTGGTTGACCCGCGAGCTCCACATCGTCCAGCCGAAGCTCGTCGTCGCGATGGGCGACGAGACGGTCGCCTTCGTGAACGCGCTCGACTTCCCGCTCTCGTCGGCGCTCGACCCCGAGTCGACCGGCGAGCTCCAGGAGCTCACGCCGACGATCGACGCGCTCGTGACGCCGGACATCGACGCGTCGCTCGACGAGCAGGCCGCCAAGACGCGCTTCTGGAACGCGTTCAAGGCGCTCGGCGGCTGGTGGTCCGAGCTCCCGCCCTACTGAGCCCGAGACGCGCCTCCGCGCTCGTCGCGCTCCTCGTGGCCCTCGCGGCCTGGGACGCCTACGCCGAGCGGCTTCCCGCCGTTCCCGACGGCTGGGACGTCGCGCTCGTGGCGGTGTTCGTCTTCCCCGCGACCTTCCTGGTCGCCTGGCTGCTCTTGCCGCTCGCCGGCGAGCGGCACCTGCTCGGGGCCGCGCTGGTGACCGGAGCGCTCGCGGCGCTCCTCGACCTGGCCGGGGCGGACGGGCTCTTCAACGTCGCGAAGCTCGTCGCCTTCTGCCTCTTCGGGTTCTGGCTCGTCCAGATGCTGGAGGCGCTCGTGTGGATCGTCCTCGTCGCGGCGGTCGTTCCGTGGGTCGACGTGGTGTCCGTCTACCGCGGTCCGACGAAGGTGGTCGTCGAGGAGCAGCCCGGCCTCTTCGAGCGGATCGCCGTGGCGCTCGCCGTGCCCGGCGAGGAAGGCGCCGCCCGCCTCGGCCCGCCGGACGTCATCTTCTTCGCGCTCTTCCTCGCGGCCGCCGCGCAGTACGGGTTGCGCGTCCGCGCGACCTGGCTCGGCATGGCGGGCGCGCTGTCGGCGACCCTCCTGCTGACCTATGCGCTCGACCTGAACGGGTTGCCGGCGCTGCCCGCGATCTCCCTCGGCTTCCTCGTCCCGAACGCCGACCTGCTCTGGCGCTCGCTTCGTGCGGAGGGGCGCGGCACGAGCCGCGCCCCTCCGTGACGGTCAGTCGCTAGCAGTGCTCCTGCACCCAGGCCTCGATGTGCTGCGAGGCCTGCTGCACCTCGGCCGAGTCCATCGACTTCGAGAGCTCCTGCAGCTTCGCGAGCGCCTCGGGGCTCGGCGTCTGCCCGCTCGTCAGGTCGACACCCTTGAGCGCCTCGGCGATCTTCGAGAAGTTCTCGGCGATCACCTGGTAGTCGTCCTTGATCTCGTCCGGCACCTGGTCGGCGATCTCGTCGAACGCCTTCGCCGCGTCCTCGATGTTCGCGTCCTGGCCGCCGAGCGACTGCGCGAGCTTCGAGGAGATGCCCGCGAACTGTGCGCACTCGCCGGAGAGGTTCCCGAGATCGATGTCGGTGCTGGTCTCGGAGTCGTCGGTCGTCGCCGTCGTGTCCTCCATCGCTGTCGTGTCGTCCGTCGCCGTCGTCTCCGTGGCGACCGTCGTCTCGGTGTCCGACGACGCCTCGTCGCTCGAGCTCCCGCCGCAGCCGGCTGCGACGAGCGCGAGCACGGCGATGAGCAGGGCCGCGATCCTTCGTCCGTTCACTTCATCACCTTTCGTCGTTGAGAGCCGGTCGGCTCATCCCCCCGTGACACCGGCATCATGCTCTTCGGCAGAACCGTGTGCACGCCTGAGCAGCGAGACGCTCTCGATGTGCGGCGTGTGCGGGAACATGTCGACCGGTGTGCAGCGCACGAGCTCGTAGCCGTACTCGTCGCGTAGCACCGCGAGATCGGATGCGAGCGTCGTGGGGTTGCACGACACGTAGACGATCCGCTCCGCGCCGAGCGCCCCCGTCCGGCGCAATGCCTTGCCCGCGAGCCCCGCGCGCGGCGGGTCGACGACGACGACGTCCGGTGAGCCTGCGCGCTCGGCGAGCTCCTCGAGCGATTGCCCGACGTTGCCCGCGAAGAACTGCGCGTTGTCGACGCCGTTGACCCGTGCGTTCTCGATCGCGCAGGCCACAGACTCCTCGGAGATCTCGACGCCCCACACCGAGCCCGCGTCGGCGGCAAGCGCGAGGCCGATCGTCCCGGTGCCGCAGTAGAGGTCGTACACCGTCTCGCCTCCCGTCAGCGCGGCCGCCTCGCGCGCGAGCGTGTAGAGCGTCTCGGCCATCTCGGTGTTGGTCTGCAGGAACGCGTTGGGACGCACGCGGAAGCGGAGGCCGAGAAGCTCCTCCTCGATCCACTCCTCGCCCCACAAGAGCCTCGTCGGCAGGTTCGTCACCTCGGCGGGCCGGTCGTTCACCGCCCAGTGGATCGAGCGCACCTCCGGAAACCGGGTGAGCGTCTCGATGAGGAAGTCGGTGTCGAACAGCTCGCCCGGCGCGGTCACGAGCATGACGAGCAGCTGCCCCGTGTTCCTCCCCTCGCGGACGACGAGATGCCGGAGGTACCCGCTCTGCGTCTCCTGGTCGTAAGCCTCGAGCCCTTCCGACCGTGCCCACCCGGCGACTGCCTCCCGCACCGCGTTGCCGGCCTCCGTCGTGAGGAGGCATTCCTCGACGTCGATCACCTCGTCCCAGCGGCCCGCGCGGTGGAAGCCGAGCACGAGCCCATCGTCGCCGGGCGCGAACGAGTACTCGAGCTTGTTCCGGTAGCCGTAGACCGACCGCGCGGGCACGATCGGCTCGAGGGGGGGAGAGACGAACCCGCCGAGGCGGACGAGCGCGTCGCGCACCTGGTCGTGCTTCGCGTCGAGCTGCCGCTCGTACGCGAGGTCCTGGAAGCGGCAGCCACCGCAGACGCCGAAGTGCCTGCACGGCGCATCCACGCGGCCCGGGCCCGGCTCGAGCAGCTCGGTGCGGATCGCCTCCGCGAACCCCCGCTTCACCTTCGTCGCGCGAGCGCGGACGAGATCGCCGGGGAGACCGCCCCGGACGAAGACGACGAAGCCGTCGAGTCGCGCGACGCCGTTCCCGCCGTACGCGAGCGAGTCGATGCGGAGCTCGATCTCCTCTCCCTTGTGCACCGGCGCTGCCACGCGCGCAGGGTAGCCGCGTAGCCTTCGTGCGATGCCCGCGCCGGTCATCCGCGCCGACCGCCTGTCGAAGGTCTACGGGCGCGACCGTGGCGTCTCCGAGCTCACGTTCGAGGTGGGGGAGGGCGAGGTCTTCGGCTACCTCGGCCCGAACGGCGCCGGCAAGACCACCACGATCCGGCTTCTGCTCGACCTGATCCGCCCGAGCTCGGGGCGGATCGAGCTCTTCGGCGCGGACGTGAGGCGCGCCGGGCCGGCCACGAGAAAGGGCCTCGGCTACCTGCCCGGCGACCTGCGCCTGTACGAGCGTCTCACGGCCCGCGAGCACCTGCGCTACTTCGCCTCGCTGCGGGGCATGCGGGACATCGGCGACGGCGAGTCGCTCGCCGAACGGCTCGAGCTGGAGCTCGACCGGCCGGTGCGGTCGCTCTCGAAGGGCAACCGGCAGAAGGTCGGGCTCGTCCAGGCGCTGATGCACCGGCCGGCGCTCGCCGTCTTCGACGAGCCCACGTCCGGTCTCGATCCGCTCGTGCAGCAGGTCGTCTACGAGCTCGTCGCCGAGGCGACCGCGGACGGCCGCACCGTGTTCGTCTCGTCCCACGTCCTGTCCGAGGTGCAGCACATCGCCGACCGCGTCGCCCTGATCCGCGAAGGGCGCCTCCAGCTCGTCGACTCCGTCGAGACGATTCGCCAGCGGGCGCTGACACGGGTCGAGGTGACCTTCGCGAACACGCCGCCGGAGGGCGCGTTCGACGACGTGCCGGGCGTCAACGAGGTCGAGCGCCGCGGCCCTGTCGTCCGCCTCACGCTCGAAGGCTCGGCGGACACGCTCGTCAAGGAGCTCGCGCGATACGAGGTCGCCGCGCTCGACAGCCACGAGGCAGACCTCGAGGACGTGTTCCTCGAGCAGTACCGGAGGCCGGCGGATGCTCGGTAGCGTCTTCGCGAAGTCGCTCCGCGACCTGCGTCGCAGCTTTGCCGGGTGGTCGCTCGGCCTCGCAGGCTACGTCGCGCTGATCGTCGCGGTCTACCCGACGATCCGCGACAACCCCGATCTGAACAAGCTGGTCGAGAGCTACCCGGAGGCGCTCAAGGCGTTCATCGCGTTCGGAGGCCAGGCCGACTTCACCTCGGCGGCGGGGTATCTCGGGAGCGAGCTCTTCTCCTTCATGATCCCCGCGCTGTTCCTCGTCGCCTCGGTCGGCAACGGGGCCGGGGCGATCGCCGGCGAGGAGGAGCGCGGCACCCTCGACCTGCTGCTCTCCTTCCCGCGCTCGAGGACGCGGATCGCCGTCGAGAAGCTCGCCGCCATGTGTGCCGAGGTCGTGGGCCTCGGGGCCGTGCTCTGGCTCGCGCTCTGGATCGGTGCGCGAATCTTCGGGATGCATGTCTCGGCCGTCCACCTCGGCTCTGCGGTCGCCGTCCTCGTCGTGCTCGCAGTCGCCTACGGCGCGATCGCGTTCATGCTCGCGGCGGGGACGGGACGGAAGACCCTCGCCGTCGGTCTCACCGTGGCGCTCGCCGTGAGCGCGTATCTCGTCAACTCGCTCGCGGCGCTCGTCGACGCACTCGAGCCGTTCCGGAAGCTCTCGCCCTTCTACCACTACGTCGCGGGCGACCCGCTCCGCCGAGGCCTCGACCCGTGGCACGCGCTCTTCCTCGTCGCGCTCGGCGCGGTCGCAGCGGTCGTCGGCGTCGTGCTCTTCGCACGGCGGGACGTGGCGTCCTAGCGTCTAGGCAAGCACGGAGACGTGCACCGACCGCTCGCGCGGGCCGTCGAACTCGCAGAAGAAGATGCCCTGCCACGTGCCGAGCGCCATCGTCCCGTCGTCTGTCAGCGGGACGAGCACGCTCGGCCCCATGAACGAGGCGCGGATGTGCGTCGGCGCGTTCTCCTCGCCCTCCTCGATGTGCTGCCAGCCCCAGTCCTCCGGGACGATCCGCTCGAGCGCCATCTCGAAGTCGCGCGCGACCATCGGGTCGGCGTGCTCGTTGACCGTCACGCCGGCCGTCGTGTGCGGCACGTAGACGAGCACGGCCGAGCCGCTCTTGCCCGTCACCGCATCCCGCACGAGGCGCGTGATGTCGACGAGCTGGCTCTGCCGCTCGGTGCGGAGCGTGATGGTGGTCACGCCGTCAGAGCGCGCCGCCCGCGGCCGGCGGGGCGCCTGCCTCGAGCGGGTTCTCGCCGCCGGACTCGCGTGCGAGGAAGTCCTCGACGTGCATCACGCTGTCTCTCGAGCGGGTGACGACGTCGAGAAGCGCCGACATGGACGACACCTCCTCGCGCTGCTC
>DASTKF010000325.1:0-6600 GCA_035716065.1 Gaiella sp. | reverse complement strand
GACGGCTCGCGAACGTGCTGGACGTCTCGCCGCGCGCGCTCGCGAAGCAGGTCGAGGAGCGTCGCTTCGACCCGCTCACGCCGATTGTCGTGAAGACCGCCGTCGGCGAGGAGCAGGTCGACTACCTCTACGAGCACCAGGCCGAGTTCCCGGGCGTCGAGATCGTCCAGATCTACCTCCGCGACTACCCCTACTCGTCGCTCGCGGCGCAGATCCTCGGGTACACGGGAGAGATCTCGCCCGAAGAGCTGAAGGCGCTGCGCAAGGAGGGGTACCGAGCGGGCGACCGCGTCGGGAAGACCGGCATCGAGGCCGCCTACGACTCGTACCTGCGCGGCCAGTCGGGGCTCGCGCAGATCACCGTCGACTCCCTCGGTCGCCCGCAGTCGCGCGTGCAGCTCCGGCAGGAGGCACGTGCCGGCTACGCGCTCCGCCTCACGCTCGACATGCGCCTCCAGCGCGCGGCCGAGCAGGCGCTGCAGTACGGCATCGACCTCGCGCATCAGAACGACCACTGGGCGGCGAACGGAGGCGCGATCGTCGCCCTCGACCCGCGCGACGGCGCCGTTCTCGCCATGGCCTCCGCTCCGACCTTCAAGCCATCCGTGTTCGTCGGTCGCACCGACCCCGAGAAGCTCGAGGCCCTCTACGCCGACCCGGCGAATCCGCTCTTCAACCGGGTGACAGCGGGCCTCTATCCACCGGGCTCGATCTGGAAGCCGGTCACGGCGCTCGCCGGGATGCAGGAGCACGTGTTCTCGGCGTACGAGTCGATCCAGTGCACGCCGACGGCGGAGTACGGCCTCGACAGGCAGCGCTTCCGCAACTGGAACCCGTTCGTCAACCGCCCGATGACGCTTCCCGAGGCGCTCGCCGAGTCGTGCGACACGTACTTCTACGAGATCGGCAACCGCTTCTACGAGGGGGGCTCGGAGAGTCGAGTGCGGATGCAGCAATGGGCCCAGAAGTTCGGTTTCGGCGGCGCGACCGGGTTCGACATCGGCGGCGAGGCGGACGGGCTCGTCCCGACGCCCGAGTGGCGCAAGAAGACCTTCGAGTCGGACTGGGATCGCGCGTGGAACCCCGGTGACTCGATTCAGCTCTCCATCGGCCAGAAGGACCTGCTCGTCACGCCGCTGCAGATGGCGGCCTTCTACGCGATGCTCGCCAACGGCGGGAAGATCGTCACGCCGCATCTCGTGTCGGGCGTCGAGCAGTCGGGGAGCAAGGGCTCCCCGCGCGTCGTCCTCCGCCGCTTCGCACCCGCGCCCCCGAAGTCGGCCGGTGTCGACCCCGCCGCCCTCGCCGCGGTACGCGACGGGCTGTACGCAGCGACCCACTCGACGAACGGAACCTCCTCGGCGGTGTTCGCGAGCTACCCGGTCCCGATCTCGGGCAAGACGGGCACGGCAGAGAAGGTCGTCCAGCTTCCCGGCTATCCGCCCGGTCATCTCGAAGACCAGTCGTGGTGGTGCGGATGGGGGCCGTCCGACAGCGCGCGGATCGTCGTCTGCGCGCTCATCGAGAACGGCGGCCATGGGTCCGCCGCTGCAGCTCCCGCCGCGTTGAAGGTCTTCGAGCGCTTCTTCGGTGTCGAGGCGGCCACGCCGCCCACGGTGGTGGAGACGGACTGATGATCGAGATCACCGAGCGGCCTCGCCCCCGGCTCCGCGCTTCCTCGACCCGAGCCGAGCCAGCGCTCGTCACGTTCCTGCGCAGTCTCGACTGGATCCTCATGGCCGCCGCCGCCGCGCTCGTCGGGTATGGCCTGTGGGTCGTGTCCGGTATCACGCGCTTCGACGTCCCGGGCGACGAGAGCTACTTCGTCGTGCGCCAGGGATTCGCGGCCGCGGTCGGCGCGGTCGGGCTGGTCACCATGGCCGTCGTCCCCATCGACCTGTGGCGGCGGTACTGGAAGGTCGTCTATGCGGCCACGTTGGCGCTGATGGTGATCGTGTTCGTCGCCGCCGAGGCGATCCGCGGCTCGAAGCGCTGGCTCGACCTCGGCGTGATCCAGTTCCAGCCGTCCGAGCTCGGCAAGGTGCTGTTCGTCCTCGCCCTCGCGGGCTTCGTCGTCGGCCGGGTCGGTCCGACGACGCGCTGGAAGACCATCTTCGCGGTGATCGGCCTCGGAGCCGTCCCGATCCTCCTCGTGTTCATGCAGCCCGACCTGGGGACGGCGCTCGTGTACGCGGCGTCGCTCTTCGCCGTTCTCTTCTTCGTCGGCATCCGCTGGCGTCAGCTCGCCGTTCTGCTCGCGCTGGGGGCGCTGACGATCGTCTCCGTCCTCTGGCTGCTGCCAGCGGCGGGCATCCAGGTGCTCAAGCCGTACCAGGCAGCTCGGCTCACCCTGGATCCGGGTGCCGATCCCGGCGGGATCACCTACAACCTCAACCAGTCGATCACGGCCGTCGGCTCGGGCGGGCTCACCGGACGAGGGGTGATCGAGGCCAGCCAGACCCGCCTCGACTACCTCCCCGAGCACGCGACCGACTTCGCATTCGCCTCGCTCGCCGAGCAGCGTGGATTCGTCGGCTGCGCGATCCTGCTCCTCCTCTACCTCCTCGTCGTGTGGCGCGGCCTCCGCGTCGTCACGGGTGCAACGGACCTCTACGGGGTCGTGGTCGCCGGCGGTCTCGTCGTCGGCTTCCTCTTCCAGGTCTTCGTCAACGTCGGGATGACCATGGGCGTCGCACCCGTCACCGGGATCCCGCTCCCGTTCGTGACGGTCGGTGGCTCGTCGATGGTCACGAACCTCGTTCTCATCGGCGTGCTCCAGAGCATCCACGCCCGCGGCGAGCTCGGGCGGTCCTCGCCGACATGAGCGCAGCAGCCCTGCGTGCCCTGGTCGACGAGGCGCGACGCGTCGGCTTCGCGGTGCGCGACGACGTCGAGCCCGAGCCGGCCGGACCCGTAGCCGTGAGCGGCATGCTCGCCGAGCAGCTCGTGAAGGAGCTCTCGGCGGGCGCCGATCCCGGGAGCGTCGTCGTCGGCGGTGCCGAGCTCGCGGCGCGCGCGGAGGTGCTCGTCCGCATCGTCGCGGGCGATCCGACCGAGGACGACGGACGCCTCGTAGCCCAGGCAGATGCCCGGGGGACCCCCGTCGTGATCGTCCAGCTGTGGCCGCAGGCCGACTGGACGCGACCGTTCGTCCTGACGCCCTTCGTCGTCGAGTGCCGGGCGGGCGAGGGCTTCCCGCTTCGCGAGATCGGTGATCGCATCGTGGAGGCGGCCGAGAACGACGTGTCGCTCGCGGCGCGCGTTCCCGTCCTCGGGGAGTCGGCGCGTGCGGGAGCGATCCGCTCCGCCGTGATCCGCTCCGGGCTCATCGGGCTCGCAGGTTCCCGCCTCGGCGTCTCCCGACCCCTCCTCACTCTCGAGCAGGTGCGCCTGCTCTCGCGACTCCGCACGGTCTCCGGATCCGTGGCTGACGACGAGCTTCGCGTCCGCGCCGCCGGCGCGGGTGCGGTGCTGGCCTCCGGGTTCGCCCTGCGCGGCGCCGCCCGGTCGCTCCGGTCGGTCCTCCCGGCGCCGCTGGCGAACGCCGCGGTCGCGGCCGGCGGAACGTGGGCGCTCGCGAAGCTGGCCGAGCTCGCGGACGCCAAGCTGTCGGCGCGATGACGTGCCGGTCCGGCTCCGTCCGGACCGGGTCCTAGGATGCGCCCCGATCCATGGGAGGGGCGATGCCGAACACCGAGCTGGCCGAGGAGCTACTTCAACTCGAAGAGGCCGACGCCTGGTTCGAGTACCTCGAGTCCACGCGGGGGCAGTCCGAGACCCGGTACGCGGAGCTCGAGCCGTGGGCATGGGCACGGCTCTCGCAGAGGCTCCGGGCTGTGAGGGCGCGCCGGGCGCGTCTTCGTCCCGCGGCTGCGTGACCTCCTCGCCGAGCGGGCTCGCGGAGGCCTGCTGGTAGCCTGTGGGTCAGGTCGTGTCGACCAATGTCTTGAACCCACGCAGCGCGAGGCCGGAACAGCCGGTGGCTCTCCATCGCCCGCGCGCGATCACACGAGGAGATCACACACTTGGCATTACGCTGGTTTCGCGTTGGCAGGAAGCAGGAGCAGGAAGAGCAGGCGGCGCTCGAGACAGCCGTCACGGAGGAGCCCGCACCGCCTGAGGTCGAGGTCTCCGAGCCCGCGGACGAAGCTGCGCCGACGGGTCCGAAGAAGAGGCGCCGGCGCGGTAGCCGCGGCGGAAAGGGACGAAAGAAGCCGGCAGCGGCGGGGACCGAGGGCGAGGCTCCGGCCGATCCGCCCGCCGTCGTCGCGGCCGTCGCCGAGGAGCCTGCGAAGAAGCCGGCTCGCGGCAAGGCACCCGCCCGGTCGGAGAAGCGGCAGCCGCGGTCGAGCAGCCGTCGGCGCACGCCGACGAAGCGCGCTCCGCTGCCCGCGGCGAAGCGCGAGCTCGTCATCTCGGTCGACGTCGGCGAGCAGCGCGTGGCGATTCTCGAGGACGACCGGGTCGCCGAGGTCTATCTCGAGCGCCCGGAGCGTCGTTCGATCGCCGGCAACATCTACCTCGGCGTCGTCGACAACGTCCTTCCGGGCATGGAGGCGGCGTTCGTCGAGATCGGCCTCGAGAAGAACGGGTTCCTCTACGTCGACGAGATCGTCGGCCCCGAGCTCGAGGGTCGGAAGGGCGCTCGGAAGATCCAGGATCTGATCAAGCGCGGCCAGACGATCATGGTGCAGGCCGTCAAGGATCCGATGAAGTCCAAGGGCGCCCGGCTCACGACCGAGATCTCGCTGCCGGGGCGCTTCCTCGTCTACGTGCCGAACGGGGAAGGCTCGGGCGTGTCACGTCGCCTCGAGGACGCCGAGCGCACGCGACTCAAGGAGATCGTGAAGAACCTCGATCCCAAGGGTGGCGGGATCATCGTGCGGACGGCCGCCGAGGGCGCGTCCGCGGAGGACATCGAGCGCGACCTCGTGTTCCTCCAGCGGCTCTGGAAGACGATCCAGACCAAGTCGAAGAGCGCCGAGGCCCCCGAGCTCGTCTACGAGGAGGCCGAGCTGCCGCTCAGGATCGTCCGCGACCTGTTCGCCGGCGACTTCGAGGGCGCGCGTATCGACGACGACCGCACGCATCGCCGCATCGTCAGCTACCTGAAGAAGACGTCGCCGCACATGGTCGAGCGCGTGCACCGCTACAAGGAGAAGGATCCGCTCTTCGACGTCACCGGCGTCGAGGCGGAGATCCGCTCGACGCTCGATCGTCGCGTGGACCTTCCCTCCGGCGGCTACCTCGTCTTCGACTACGCGGAGGCCTTCACGGTCATCGACGTGAACACCGGACGCTTCGTCGGCTCGCGCGGCAAGAGCGCGCAGGGGCGGCTCGAGGACACCATCGTGAAGAACAATCTCGAGGCGGTGAAGGAGGTCGTGCGGCAGCTCCGCCTCCGCGACATCGGCGGGATCATCGTCATCGACTTCATCGACATGGCGAACCCGAAGAACCGGGAAACCGTCGAGGAGGCGCTGCGCTCCGAGCTCGAGCGCGATCGAACGAAGACGTACGTCGTCGAGATCTCACCCCTCGGGCTCGTCGAGATGACACGTCAGAACGTGACCGACGGCCCGCGGGAAATCCTCACCAACCGCTGCACCGTGTGCGGCGGCGACGGTGTCGTCGTCTCCGAGGCGACGCACGCGCTCGAGATCGAGCGCAAGCTCCGCGCGCTCGCGAAGGGCTCTCGCGTCCAGGCCTTCCAGGTCGCCGTGCACCCGCGCGTTCTCGCGCTCCTCGCGGGCCCGGGCGGCAGTCGTCTCGCCTCACTCGATGCCGCGTCGCGGCGCCGCTTCTTCCTCCTGCCGGCGAGCGGCAACGGCCACGTGCACCTCGATCACTTCGAGGTCGTCGCGCAGGGCAAGCTCGACACGCTGCGGCCCAAGGCGCCGGTCGAGGAGGGCGCCACCGTCGAGCTCAAGCTCGTCGAGGTGGGGCTGCACGACGCCACGGCAGGCGTCGGAAAGCTCGACGGCGGATACGAGGTCGTCGTCTCCGGTGCATCCAAGCTCGTCGGCAAGAAGGTCACCGTGACCATCGGCTGCGTTCTCGAAGGGTCCGCGTTCGCGGCGCTGGCTGCTCCCGAGGCGCGAGCCCAGTCACCGATCACCTTCGAGGCCGAAGCCGAGAAGCCGATGCGCGCCTCGCGCGCGAAGAAGGCGGTCGAGGCCCGTGCCGTCGCAGCGGATGACCTGGAGGAGGACGCGCTCGCGGAGTCGCTCGAGGAGCCGGGCGAGGACGACCTGGACATCGACGCGTCGAGCGACGATGCGTCGGCCGACGAGACGGAGCCTGCCGCGGACGGGCCGCCCAAGAAGAAGCGCACCCGACGCGGTACGCGTGGTGGGCGCGGTCGCAAGAAGCCGACCGGGGTGTCGGCGTCCACCGACGACACCTCGGCGGAGATCGTCGCCACCGAGGTCGCCCCCGTCGACGGCAACGGCCGGCCTGCGCCGAGGATCCACGTCCCCCCGCCCGATCTCGTGACGCCCGCTGCCGAGGATCGTGACGCCGCACCGGAGGTCGCGGCCGAGGAGGCGGCAACCACGGCTGAACCCGATGGCGAAGGCGACCCGGTGCCCAAGAAGAAGC
>DASTKF010000324.1:0-6670 GCA_035716065.1 Gaiella sp. | reverse complement strand
CCGACGACCGAAGAGCCCCGCTCGAAGCGCCCCTAGCCGGCTAGCGCCGCGCTGCGTGAGCGGAGAGGGCCCTCGCGAAAGGCCCCCGCCGCGTCACGCAGCTCCCCCCGTCGAGCGCGTCTGGCCCCCCGCTGCCGTCTGCAGGAAGGCGAGCAGCGCATCCGCGCTCCCGAACGCGACGGAGTCGCCGGTTCGGACGTGCTCGACCACACCGCGGAGGCCCGCGACCGTTCCCCACGTCGGGTCCGGGGCCTCCCACAGTCGGACGACGAACGTCTGCGTCAGCGAGCCGCCGGTGGCGGGATCGTCGACGCTCGACGTCGTATCCTCGTCGCGGTGCATCGCGTGATGGTGCACGTCGGGCCTTCAGGTTCGCTTAGTGCCGATTTCAGAGTTCGGGATGGCTCTGCGGCGCCGGGAACGGGGCCGACTCGACGCCGATCTCGTCCATGCGCGCGCAGTACGCGCGGAAGCGGCGTCGCGCCTCGCCGTGCCGGCCCGCCCGCTCGAGCGCGGCCACCAGCCCGAGATGCGCGGGCTCGTCGTACGGGTCGCGCTCGAGCACGCGCAGCGAGTAGCGCGTCGTCGCGTCCACGTCGCCCCGCGCCGCGGCGGTGTCGGCAAGCGCCCGAGCGATTGCGATGTACGTCGCGCGGGCCTCCTCGCGCATCGCGAGCGCCCAGTCCTCGTAGGCGTCCTCCTCGAGGAAGTCGCCGGTGTAGTCGGCTTCGGCTGCCGCGAGCCGGCCGACGGCGTCGCTTCCGCCGGCGCGGTGAAGCCGGAGCGCCTCGTCGGCCGTGCGGAGGAACTCCTCGACGTCGACCGAGAGGTTCGCCTCGTCGAGCCAGACGGCGTTCTTGTCGGCTCCGACGAAGTGGTCCTGGTCGCGCCGCTTGCCCGGGTCGAGGACGCCGCGGACCGTGCTGAGGAGGACCGACAGGCGATTCCCGAGCGGGCCGGGGCTCTGCCCGGGCCAGAGCGCCTCCATCAAAGCTTCGCGCGGAGTCGGCCGGCCGCGCCGCGCGACGAGGATCTTGAGCAGGTCGCGCGCCTTGCGGGATTGCCACGCTCCGAGCGGCACGGGCTCGCCGGAGAGGAGCACGCGGAATCGCCCGAGCGACTGGACGACGACCGGCGGGACGCCCGTCAGCGGGTGGACGAGTGCGAGCGTCGCTCGGTAGCCCTTCGCGCCCACCTCCGCGAGCGCCGCCTCGGCGCAGCGGGCAGCCTCGTCGTCGCCGGCGAGCAGCGCACCGACCATCGCCGCACGCGCCTGGCCGGTGGGGTTGCCGAGCTCACGCCAGATCGTCTCGGCCTCCGCCGCTCTCCCGACACCTCCCGCACGCGGATCGGCCAGCGCACGAAGCTCCAGCGACTCGGCGAGCGAGGCCCGGTCGCGCCGCCGGCCGGCCTCGGACGCGGCCTCCACCGCGTAGTCGGCGGCACGGGCAGCGTCGTGGCGCACGAGCGCGACCCAGCCGGCGGTGAGGACTGCCTGCGCCCGGTTCATGCCGGACCCGAGCGCGAGCGCCCGTTCCGCAAGCCGCTGCGCCTCGTCGGCGTCGTCGGCCGCCACCGTCCGTGCGAGGCCGGTCAGCGTGGGGCCGAGGCCTTGCACGTCGCCGGCCGCCTCCGCGTGCCGCAACGCCTCCTCGTACGTCACGCGGGCCAGCGCCGCGTCGCCGCGGATTCGGTAGACCTCCCCGAGCTTCTCGAGCGGATACGCGATCATGCGCGAGCCCAGCCGCTGGTAGAGCGCCCGTGACACCTCGAGGTCTGCGATCGCCTCGTCGAACCGGCCGAGGCGCGAGAGAGCCTCGCCGCGGTTCGACAGCGCGAGCGCGCGGAAGGCCGCGAAGCCGGTGAGATCGGCGAGCCGCAGCGCGTGATCGAGCTCCGAGAGCGCCTCTTCGTACGAGCACTCCTCCACGTGACGCGAGCCGCGGTTCGTGCGCACGCGGACGAGCTGGAGCACGTCGCCGGCCTGCTGGGCGTAGTCGAGCGCGCGGAGGTAGTGGGCCTCGTTGCCGCTCCGGTCTCCCTCGAGCGCCGCGAGCATGCCCAGCACGGTGTGGGCGGCGGCCAGAGCCTGGGGATCACCGGCCCGCGTGGCGATCTCGAAGGCGCGCGCCGAGTCCACGCGGCAGGCGTCGGCGTCGCCGCGCAGCCAGTGCGCCGACGCGCGCCAGGCGAGAAGCAGCGCGACGTCCCGGGGCTCGCCCGACTCGTCGGCGCGGTCATAGATCGTCACCGCTTCGTCGAGGCGTCCCCCGAGGTGGAGCAGGAGGCCCATGCGCCAGGCGAGGGCCGGCGGGAGCGGGGCTTCGCGCTCCGCTGCGCGCTCGAAGCAGCGGAGGGCCTCGTCCCAGTCGCCGCGGACCTGGTGCGCCTCGCCGACGAGCTGCTCGACGCCGGAGGTGCGAAGCTCGGGCGGGAGCCGGCCCGCCGCGTCGAGCACGGCGTCGACGGCCCCCTGGGAGAGAAGCGTGCCGCCGTAAGCCTCGAGCAGGCGTGCCGTCTCGTGGGCCTCGACAGACGAGAGCGACCGCAGCGCCTCCTCGGGCTCGTGACGGCTCTCGAACCATCGCGCGGCGGCGATCCGCACCTCGCGCGTCTCGGCAGCGCTCGGGGCGAGCTGGGCAAGGGCAAACTCGCGCACCGGCGCGCCGAGCGCGTACCACCCGGGCTCGCGGCCCTGGAGCTCGACGAGGAGCCCGCGGCGTGCGAGAGATCGCAGCGTCTCGACTGCCCCTTCGATCCCGAGCGCGGCGCAGAGCTCCGCGGTGAAGCGATCGAGCGGGGCCACCCGCGCGACGAGCTCCGCAACACGCGGGTCCTCGCCCGCGAAAACCTCGGCGGCCAGGTAGGCGAGGAGCGGCCCGCCAGGCCGGCGCATGCGCTCGAGCGCGGCGGGCATGTCGGCGGGGCGGACTCCCCGCAGGAACTCCACCGCGAGGCGGACAGCCGCGGGCCAGCCGCCGGTGAGCCGGTGGAGCTCGGCGGCGACGGCAGGGTCCGCGTCTCCCGTGAGCTCCATCAGCAGCGTCGTGGTCTCGTCGACGTCGAATGCGAGCTGCGAGCCGGTGATCTCCATGACCTGCCCCTGCCCTCTCAGCCGCTCGACCGGAAACGGCAGCTCGTCACGGGACGCGATGACGAGGTGCAGGCGCTCCGGCGCCTGGCGGCAGAGCGCCTCGATCGCGTGGATCGCGCCTGCCGACGCTGCGATCTCGTGGACGTCGTCGAGCACGAGCACGAGATCGCGGCGAAGCTCGCTCTGGAGGATCTCGCAGATGACCGCCGCGAAGCCCCGGCCCCGGCCGGCATCGTCCTCGCCACTGCCCGGGCCGGCCCCCGCCTTGACGGCGTTCGCCGCGTCGACCGGGAGAGCGGGGACGCGGAGCCGAAGAGCGTCGGCGACGCCCCGCGCGAACGTGGCCAGCGAGACGTCGTCGGACGAGGCGGTGTACCAGGCGCAGTTCACGTCTGTGGCCCACGCCGCGAGAAGCGTCGACTTGCCGAAACCCGCCCCGGCGACGACGCTCGTCAGTCGACGGCGGTGGACGTCGTCGAGGATCGCCCGGAGGCGCGGGCGCGGGAGGAGCGGCGCTGGTGCGCCCGGCGGGCGCAGCTTGATGGTCGCGGTCGTGCCTGCCGGTGGGGCCGGCGCAGCCGTGCCTCCTCCAGTTGCGGTGTCCATCGCGGCCGCCCAACGATAGTCCTCCGGCCGAGGCGCAGCCTCGCCGGTCTGGCGCGTGGTCAGCGGGGGACGATCGTGACGCTCGCCGCGACGACGCGCGTGTTCGGCAGGATGCGCGCGACGTTCTCGTTGTTTCGCGTCTCCTGGAAGTCGGAGAGCGCGAGGCGGAGACGGTGACGACCGGGCGCAAGCGTCGCGGTCGCAACGCGGATCTCGCGGCCGACGAGCGGCGCGCGCGCCGCTTGGCCGTCGAGCGTCGCCTCGATCGAGCTCACGTCGATCCCGGAGCCTCCGTCGGTGACGGTGACCCTGATCGGATCCCCGCGCCGGACCTTTCGGCTCACGATTGCGGCGGCCGGCGGCTTGACGTCGTCGACCCAGAAGCGGAAGCGATACGTGCCGGCCCCGGCGGCGTTGGGGCTGTCGAAGACGACGTAGTACGTCCCGGCCGAGGGGCGGACGGCGCCCGCGGCAGGCACCGGGCTACCGAAGTCCGTGACGTACGGGTTCTGGTCGAAGGGAAGCGCGGCGTAGCCGGTGAGCCGGTTCTCGTCGCCGCCGCGGACGACGCGCGGCTCGACCCGCGACCCGGGCCCGCGGGAGACGATCGCCACACCGAAGTTCGCGACGGGCTTGGTGAGACGCACCCTGAACACCTGCTCGGGACCGGCCAGACGCGAGGAGACGGGAGCGTCGGCAGGAACCTCCGGGTAGCGATAGGTGTCGACGAGCGCCGGTCTGCCGCGCGTGTTGCCGCTGTAGATGCCCGGCTTCCGGAGGGTGGTCGCTTTGGCGACCGAGAGCTTCGGGATCTCGACGCGCCCCCAGACCGGGATCCGCCGCGTCAGGGGGCCACGACGCAGGATCACTGCGCCGGACACCTCCCCGTCGGCCGTCCCGGAGACGAGGTCGAGCGAGAGCGGACCGGGCACGGTGATCGTCGGAGGGACGTCGATGCCCGTCCCCTCCGGCGTACCGCTCAATGCGACCGAGACGTTCCATTCCCCCGCACCGCCGCCGACGTCCACGACGGAGACGCTCCGGCTCGTGATCGTCTCGGAAGGGACGAGCCCGAACGAGACGGACGTGGGTGTCGGCCGGATCTCGGGGGTGTCGGCCGCCAAGACGTCGACGAGGCCCGCTCCGGCGCGCGTCGGGCCGGCCTGGCCGTCGCCGCCGGCCAGGGGCCTCGCCGTCACCGTCAGCGCGGCCTTGACCTCCGCGGGGCTCCAGGTCGGATGGCGCTGGAGGAGGAGCGCGACCGCACCGGCGACGTGCGGCGCGGCCATGCTCGTGCCGGACGACAGGCCCCAGCCTGCGGGCTGGGAGGACAGGATGGAGGTGCCCGGCGCGACAACGTCCGGCTTCAGTCGCAGCGAGATCGGCGTCGGGCCTGCGGAGGAGAAGCTGGCGATGGACGGCGACGCCGTGGAGGTGGTCGCACCGACCGTGATCGCCGCCGCGGCGCTTCCCGGCGAGCCGACCGAGCCGCGCCCGAAGTCGTCGAAGTCGTTCCCCGCCGCGACCACCGGCACGACCCCCGCCGCGGCCGCCGCGTCGAGCGCCAGCGCGACGATATCCCGCGACGGCTCGATCTCCGGCTCACCGAGCGACAGGTTGATCACGTCCATGCCGTCGGCCACGGCGGCCTCGATCGCCGCCACGATCTCGGGCGCGTTCCCGTTGAGCCCGAGCCCCGACCGCGTGGGGACGGTGAGCGCCTTGTAGTTGCCGATGTAGGCGCGGGGTGCGATCCCGCTGATCCGCATCCCGTTGGCGTTCGTATTGGCGTTCCCGGCGGCGATGCCCGCGACGTGGGTCGCATGGCCGGAGTCCTCCGGGTCGAAGGGCAGGCCCGCGTACTTCCAGCTGGCGCCGGCCGGAGCGAAGGCCCGGGCGACGATCACCTTGGCCGTCGTGTATGCCGCCTGCCCCTTCGGGAAGCCCTCCGGCATCGTGTAGCCAGAGGGGTCGAAGAACGCGTGCTTCTGGTCGACCCCGTCGTCGATGATCCCGATCTTGATCCCGGCCCCGGCGTTCCCGAGCGTCGAGCCGGGCAGGTCGCGCGCGCGGATCGTGACGGCGTCAGGGCCTGCGAGCGTGCGGTAGGAGACGTCGGCGAAGACATGCTTCACGCCGGGAAGACGCGACAGGAGGTCAAGGTCGCGGCGCGGGACGACGACCGCCAGTCCGTTGGCGACCAGCCGGTAATGCCAGCGGACCGTCGCCTCCGGGATCGACGCGCGGAGCGCCGTCGTGAAACGTCGCTGCTGCCCGTCGATTCGGCGTGCGGCGCCGGCGACGTCGCGGGCGTGCGCGAGAGGCGGCGCGGCGAGCTGGACGACGACCTCGGTGCGCGTTCCGTGCTGCGGTTGCGCCTCCCGTGTACCGGCGCCCGCGCCCGCGAACGCCGCGAGCACCGCTGCGGCCACGAGAGCGACGAGGGAGGGGAGCGCGCGGGTCACGTCGATTGAGACGCCGACCGGCGCCTCGAAGTCGGCGCCCGGCCCGCGCTATGCGGATGAGAGGACTTGAACCTCCACGCCCTTACGGGCACACGGACCTGAACCGTGCGCGTCTACCAATTCCGCCACATCCGCGCGGACGGTCAGTGTAGCCGCGCCTAGATGGTGCCAGCCTGCAGCGCCTCGAGCACCTGGTCGGCGTGCTCGTCGGGCTTCACCTTGCGAAAGACCTTCGCAACGTTCCCGTCCGCGTCGATGACGAACGTCGAGCGGTCGACGCCCATGTACGTCTTCCCCGCGTACGTCTTCTCACCCCAGACGCCGTACTCCTCCGCGACCTCGTGCTCGGTGTCCGCGAGCAGCGTGAAGGGGAGCTCGTACTTCTCCTTGAACCTCGCATGCGACCCCTCTCCGTCGGGGCTCACCCCGAGCACGACCGCACCGGCCTTCTCGAACTCGCCCCACGCGTCGCGGATCCCGCACGCCTGCGCCGTACAGCCTGGGG
>DASTKF010000323.1:0-5887 GCA_035716065.1 Gaiella sp. | reverse complement strand
CGTGGAACGTCTGGCCGAGGACGACGACGAGCATCGAGCCGTTCGAGAGCTTGCGGATCTTGGGGACGAGCTTCACGGCGTCCGCCGAGCCGAACAGCGCCGCGAGCTTCTTCGCGGCGGGCTTCGCGCCGGTCACGCTCGGGTTGAAATACACCTGGGTGCGGAAGTAGTCGTAGCTCGGCGCGTCGGCGCGCTGGCCGTTCGCCGGCTGGGTCATCTGGTAGCCGCGCTGCGAGAGGATGTAGCTCGCGCTCGACGCAGCACCCTCGACGCCGTTCCCGTTCAGGACGAGCACGCTCGTCTCCCTGGGGGACGGCGTCTTCACCTTCACCTTCTCACCGAGGGCGACCTGTGTCGCCTTCTCCGGCGAGCTGACGTCCGGGTCACGGAACTCGCGCACGGCCCGCTGGATGTTGTCGGACGACGCCGTCAGGTCGTTGAGCCCTTCGATCCCGTCGATCCGCGCCTGGAACGTGTGGCCCGGCGGCAGTGAGTATGCGAGCGCCGCGTACCGCAGCACGGTCTTCGCGCTGACGTCCTTGCCGCCGCCCTGGCCGACCTCGACGTTGGAGGTGATCACCTTGATCACCTGCGGCAGCTTCGTGAGCGAGACGGAGTGCTCGATCTGGTCCTTGAACGAGCGCACGAACAGCTGCTGGCGGGCAGTGCGGTAGATGTCCGAGTCGGTGTGGCGGAAGCGGACGAAGTCGAGCGCCCGTGTCCCGTTCATGCGCTGGTACCCGGGCTGGAGGTTGATCTTGGCGTAGCCGGTCGGACCGCCGTGGTCGTTGTAGTAGCGGCGGTCGATGTCGAGCCAGACGCCACCGAGCTTGTCGACGAGCTGGCGAAAGCCGCGGAAGTTGATCGTGATGATGTAGTTGATCGGCAGGCCCGTCAGGTTGCGGACGGTGCGTAGCGAGCCGACCGCGCCGCAGGTCGCGTAGGCCGCGTTGATCTTCGCGGTGAACGGCGTTTGGCCGGGGCAGTCGATCGGGACGTTCAGGTCACGCGGGAACGAGAGCAGCGAGATCGTCTTCTCGCCTGGGTCGGCACGTACGAGCATGAGCGTGTCCGAGCGGGACGGCGTGTTCTTGCCCTCGTCGGCCCGGTGGTCGTAGCCGAGCACCAGCGCCGTCGCGGGCTCGCCCGGCAGCGCGATCTCGAGCGACTTCAGCGCCCTCTTCACCTCGGCCGAGCGAGGTGCGACCGCCGCGACCGTCTCGTGGAGGTAGAGGTACGCGCCACCCGCGGTGCCGCCGACGAGCACGGCGAGCACGAGCGCCGACCAGCCGAGGATCGCGAGCGCGAGCGAGCGGCCGCTGCGCGTCGCAGGCGGCGGCTGGCGATAGACGGCAACCGGCCCGAGGGGCGCGGGCGGCATCGCGGCCCGGCCGTTGCCGTTCAGCGTCGCGCCGCGGCCGACTCCTCTCTTCAGCGTCGTTCGCATGGGAAGCAGGGCGCCGTGCGCCCGAGCGCTGAACGGTAGCCAAGCCTCCGGCCGGTCTCGTGTTGTGGGTTCGAGAAGCCGTGCCCACGGTGTCGGACTCCAGTCCGACACCTCCGCGGAAGCGACCGTCAGGCCGAGGGTGTCCGACCGAAGCCGGACACCAGCACCGCAGCCAGCTGCTCGGCGAAGAAGGCGATCTCCTCGGGCGTTCCCGCCGTGATGCGGAGCGCCGTCGGCGCGCCGAACGACCCCATCGGCCGGACGATCACACCGCGGCGCAGAAGCGACTGGTTCAGCGCCTCCGCGTCCTCTCCGACGTCGACGTAGAGAAAGTTGCCGACGGCCGGCGCGATCGGGTCGAAGCCGTGCGCGCGCAGGACGGTCTCGAGCGCGGACATCGCCTCGCGGTTGACCGCCCGGCGCCTGGCCAGCTCGGCGTCACCGTCGACGCTCGCGAGGGCAGCCTCCTGCGCTGGCGTCGTCACGTCGAACGCGCGCTGCACCTTGCGCATCGCGGCGACCACCTCGGCGGGGCCGACGCCGTAGCCGATGCGCAGCCCGGCGAGACCGTAGATCTTCGAAAACGTCCGCAGAACGAGGACGCGGCGACCCTGCTTGGCCGTCTCCTCGATCGCGTCGAGGAAGTCCGGGTCGTCGACGTACTGGAAGTACGCGTCGTCCACCACCGTCAGCACGTGCTCCGGCGCCGCGTCGAGGAAGCGCAGCACGTCGGCACGCGAGGTCATCGTCCCCGTGGGGTTGTTCACGGTCGGGAGGAACGCAAGCTTCGTGCGGCCCGTGACGGCGCCGAGGAGCTCGTCGACGTCGACACGTCCGTGCTCGAGCGGGATGCGCGCCGTCGTCGCTCCCGCCTTCAGCGGGTCGAGGACGTAGCTGGGGAACGAGGGCCACGGCGTGACGATCTCGTCGCCCGTGTCGAGTGTCGCCTGGCACGCATAGCCGATCACGGCGTCGGCTCCCGCCGCGACGATCACCTCACCGAAATCGACGCCGTGTCGTGCGGACAGCTCCTCGCGGAGCCGGTAGCAGCCGCCGTCCGGGTAGCGGTTCGACTCGGCGAGCGAGCGCTCGACCGCCTCGATTGCCGCGGGGAAGGGGCCGAACGGGCCTTCGTTCGACGCCAGCTTGACGACGTGCTCGAGACCGAGCTCGCGCTGGACGGTCTCGACGGGCTTGCCCGGCTCGTACGGGACGAGCCCGTCGAGCGTCGAGCGGACGACGCGCGGTTCCGGCCCGGCGACCGGCGTCACGCGGGGGCTTGGCCCCGCTCCGGCTCGGCCGGATCCGCCGGCTCGGCCGGGAAAGGCGGCACGTCCGGGAAGGGTGGCACGTCCGCCAGGGCGGGCGCCTCCGAACGCTCCCCACTCGAGAGCAGCTTCCGCGCGGCGACGAGCCCGGCCGCGAGCAGCCCGACGAGGAGGACTGCGCCGAGCACGGCGCGAACCCGCCCGCGCCGCGCCGTGGCCGTCGCTGTCGCGCCGACGCCCGCGAAGGCGCCCGCGGCGCGCCTACGAATCTGGCGCCGGACGATCCACCAGCCGACTGCCCAGAGAATCGCGTTGCGGCGATGCTTCACGGGTCGAGCCTACCTTCGCCGCGGCGGCAGGTGGATGGCGCGGCCGAGCGCGACGAGCCCTGCCTCCTTGATGCCCTCCGCCAGGGTCGGGTGTGGCGCGACACCGTCGGCGATGGTTTCGATCGTGGCCTCCGCGTCGAGCGCGACGACGGCCTCGCCGATCAGGTCGGTCGCGTGGGGGCCGACGATCACGATGCCGAGCAGCTCGCCGTAGCTCGACTCGTGGATCGTCTTCACCCAGCCCGTTGTGTTCCCCGACATCACCGCGCGCGCGATCGCCACCCACGGCGCACGGCCCACGACGACGGCGTCGCCGTACTTCTCGCGCGCCTGCGCCTCGGTGAGGCCCGCGCCGGCGATCTCCGGGTCGGTGTAGATCGGCCGCGGCACGGCCGGCTCGCCGAACGTCGACTCGTGCCCCATCGCGTTCTCCGCGGCGACCTCGCCCTCGCGGAAACCGGTGTGCGCGAGCTGCCAGTAGCCGGCGACGTCTCCGGCGGCATAGATATGCGCCACGTTGGTGCGGCGATGGTCGTCGGTACCGATCCCCTTGCGGTCGAAGCCGACGCCTGCCGCCTCGAGACCGATGCCCTCGACGAGCGCCGCGCGACCGACGGCGACGAGCATGAGATCGCAGTCGACGGTCTCCCCCTCGCCGAAGTGGACCGTGAGGTGCGTGCCGTGGTCGTCGACCTGCGTGCACTGCTTCGAGAGGTGCTGCGCGATGCCACGCTTGCGGAAGGCCTTCTCGAGCTCCTTCGCAGCGTCCTCGTCCTCGGTCGGGACGAGGTGCGGCAGCATCTCGACGATCGTCACCTCGGTGCCGAAGCGGTTGAAGATCGACGCGAACTCGCAGCCGATGATGCCTCCGCCGAGCACGACCAGGCGGGCGGGGACCTCGGTCTGCGAGAGGAGCCCCGTCGAGTCGACGCAGCGCGGCGAGTCGAGCCCCGGAATCGGCGGCCGGATCGGGAACGAGCCGGTGGCGACGATCGCGCTCTTGAACGCGACGTCCTCCCCACCCTCCACCGCGATCGTGTTCGCGCCGGTGAACGTCCCCTTGCCGTTGACCCACTCGACGCCGTTCGCCTTGAACAGCGAGGCGACGCCGCCGGTCATCTGGTCGACGACGGCGTCCTTCCACGACACGACAGTCCCGAAGTCGAGCGACGGGTCGGCGGTCCGGACGCCGAGCTTGGCGAACGTCTCGCGCGCGTCGTGGTAGGCGTGTGCGCTCTGCACCCACGCTTTGGTCGGGATACACCCGACGCGCAGGCACGTGCCACCGAGCTTCGGCTCAGCCTCGATGCATGCGACCTTGCCGCCGAGCTGCGCGGCGCGGATGGCCGCCGTGTAGCCGGCGGGCCCTCCTCCGAGAACTGCGACGTCGACATCCATGGCGGGAACCCTAGACGGTCGCGTCCGGCACGAGCTGCGCCAGCATCGTGACCGAGTCGTCGTCGTCCGAGACGCGCTGGAAGCCGTAGCGCTCGTAGAGCTCGATCGCGCCCGCGTTGGCGCGGTCGACGCTCAGCGAGAGCGTGGGGTAGCCGTCGGCGCGCGCCCGCTCGAGGAGCGCCTTCAGGAGGGCGCTTCCGACGCCCCTGCCGCGCGCGTTCGGCACAACCGCGATCGCGAGCTCGGGCGTGCGCTCGTCGACGAACCCGAAGCCCGGCCGTTCGCGGTCGAAGAGCCGGTACCAGGCCGCGCCGACGGGAAATCCCCGGTCGAGTGCGATCACGGCGGTGTCGCCTACCCGTCCCCACGCCTTGACGTAGAGGGCAACAGGCCCGGGCCCCGCGTCCGGCGCGCGCTCCTTCCAGTAGTAGGCGTGGTGGAGCATGTCGCGGAGGAAGCGCACGTCCTGGGCGCCACCCCGCCGGACGACGATCGGGGACGTCTCGGCGGACTCGTCGGCGCTCACAGCGCCAGCGTGGGCTGCTCGATCAGCGCGACGAGGGTCTGCAGGAACTGCGCCCCGTCCGCGCCGTCGATCGCGCGGTGGTCGCAGGTCAGGATCATCCGGAGGATCGGGGCGATGTCGAGCTCGCCGTCCGTGACGACGGGCTCGTCCTTCACCGCGCCCACTGCCAGGATCGCCACCTGCGGCGGATTCAGGACCGCCGTGAACTGCTCGACGCCGAACATCCCGAGGTTCGAGATCGTGAAGGTCCCGCCCTCCATGTCCTGCAGCGTGAGCTTGTTGTCGCGGGCGCGCCCGACGAGGTCGGCACGTGTCCGGGCGATCTCCTGCACCGTCCGGCGGTCGGCGTCCCGTATCACCGGGACGACGAGACCCTGCGGAGCGGCGACGGCGATTCCGACGTGGGCGCTCGGGTGCCGCTGGATCTCCTCGCCGGTGAACGTCGCATTGACCGGGGTGTGCCGCGCGAGCGCCGCCCCGACGAGCTTGACGAGCACGTCGTTGACGGTCGGCTTCGCGTCGCCTTCCGCGAGGCGCTCGACGAGCTGCTCCCGCAGGGCGAGCACTTCCGTCATGTCGGCGGAGACACCAAGCTGGAAGACCGGCGCCGCCCACGCCTCCGTGAGCCGCCGCGCGATCGTCTTGCGGATCGAGGTGAGGGGGACGACCTCAACCTCGCCGGGTGGAAGCGCCGCGGGTGCGGCCGGCGGGACTGCGGGCCTGGCGGCGCCTCCGGTGGCGCCCCGCTCCACGTCGTCGGCGAGGATCCGGCCCTCCGGGCCTGTTCCCTGGAGCGATGCGAGATCGACCCCGCGCTCGCGCGCCATTCGCCGAGCAAGTGGTGAGGCCTTGACCCGTGCCGGGGCGGCGTCGGCACGACCTCCGGTCGCGTCGACGCTAGAAGACCGCGGCGCGGGAG
>DASTKF010000322.1:0-5781 GCA_035716065.1 Gaiella sp. | reverse complement strand
CTCCTCCTCGCGGCGCATGAGCGCCGGGAGGTCGCCCGTCACGCGCGCCGGATCGAGCGGACCGTCGCCCGCCAGGCGCCGCGAGGCGCCTCGACCGAGACGACGTCGCCCACGGCCTTGCCCATCAGCGCCGAGCCGAGCGGCGAGTCGGGTGACACACCCCCGCCGACGGACGAGATCGTCACCTCCATGACCTCGCCCTGCTCGTCCGCGATCTCGACGATCGAGCCCGGGCCGACGTGGTCGTCCGTGTCGTGGTCGACGACCGTGGCCCCCGAGATCCGCGCCTTGAGCTTGGTGATCCGCGCCTCGAGGAGGCCCTGCTCGTTCTTGGCCGCGTGGTACTCGAAGTTCTCGGACAGGTCGCCGAACCCGCGGGCCGTCGCGATCGCCTCGATCGCAGCCGCCCTGCGCGGCCCCTCGAGCTCCGCGAGCTCGGCCTGGAGGGCCTCCATCTGCTCGCTCGTCAGCACCTCGCCACCCGCCATGCGGCGGAGGCTACCGGCCCCCGCCCGGCTGCGCCGGACGGTTAGATTCGCTCGTAGCTCGAGTACGCGACGCCCTCGGCTTGCTCGCGACGGAGCTCGCGCCATTCGTCCCAGTCGACCTCCGGAAAGCGCGTGTCGCCGTCGGGCTCGGTGTCGACCCAGGTGAGCTCGAGACGGTCGGCGAGCGCCAGCGCCTCGGCGTACACCTCCCCACCGCCGACGACGAAGACGTTGCTGTCGAGCGACGCGGCCGCTGCGATCGCGTCCGAGACGCTCCCCGCGACGCGGATCACGGCCGAGCCGGGATCCCAGGAGGGGTTGCGCGTCACGACGATCGTCGACCGCCCGGGGAGTGGGTGTCCGATCGACTCGTACGTCTTCCGCCCCATGACGAGGACGTGACCGAGCGTCAGCTCCTTGAACCGCCTGAGGTCGTCCGGGAGACGCCAGGGAAGCCCGCCGTCGACGCCGATGACGCCGTTCCGCGCGACGGCGGCGACGATGGTGACGGTCACACCGCGATCGGCGCGCGGATCGCAGGATGCGGGTCGTACCCGACGACCTGCACCGACTCGGGCGTGAAGTCGTCGATCGCGCGGCAGGCGGGATCGAGCTGCAGCTCGGGCAGCGCGCGCGGCTCGCGGGTCAGCTGCTCGCGTGCCTGGTCGAGATGGTTGAGATAGAGGTGTGCGTCGCCGAGCGTGTGGACGAAGTCTCCGACCTCGAGGCCGCTCACCTGCGCGACCATGTGCGTGAGGAGCGCATACGACGCGATGTTGAACGGCACCCCGAGGAAGAGGTCGCCGGAGCGCTGGTAGAGCTGGCACGAGAGCCGGCCGTCCGCGACGTAGAACTGGAAGAGCGCGTGACACGGCGCGAGCGCCATTCGCGGCAGGTCCGCGACGTTCCAGGCGCTGACGACATGGCGACGCGAGTCGGGGTCGGTGCGGATGCCCTCGATCACCGCCGCGAGCTGGTCGATGTGGCGCCCGTCAGGAGCCGGCCACGAGCGCCACTGGTAGCCGTAGATCGGCCCGAGATCGCCCGTCTCGTCGGCCCACTCGTCCCAGATCGTGACGCCGTGCTCGTGGAGCCAGGAGACGTTCGTGTCGCCGCGGACGAACCAGAGCAGCTCGCCGACGACGGACGGCACGTGCACCTTCTTCGTCGTCACGAGCGGGAAGCCGTCGCGCAGGTCGAAGCGCATCTGGTGACCGAAGACCGACAGTGTCCCCGTCCCCGTGCGGTCCTCCTTGCGCACGCCTTCTTCGAGCGTGCGACGGAGGAGGTGGAGGTACTGCTCCATGGCGTGATTGTGCCAACCCCGGGGGACTGTCCCCAGCGGCCGTCACTGGGGTCAGGCACCTGCGGTGCCAGACCCCTGGTCAGAACAGCCCGACCGTGTTTCCGCTTTCGTCCACGTCGATGGAGAAGGCAGCCGGCGCCTTGCCGAGGCCGGGCATCGTCTGCATGTCGCCGCAGAGCGCGACGATCCAGCCGGCGCCGGTGTACGGGCGTAGGTCGCGCACGGTCACCGTAAACCCGGTCGGAGCGTTCAGGAGCGACGCGTCGTGCGAGAGCGAGAGGTGCGTCTTCGCCATGCAGATGGGCAGCTGGCCGAGGCCTGCCGCCTCGAACTCCGCGGCCTTGTCCCTCGCGGTCTTCAGGAGGAAGACGTCGTCGGCGCCGTAGACGCCCTTCGCGATCGCGCGGATCTTCTCCTCGATCGGAGCGTCGTACGGATAGGCGAAGCGGAACTCGTTCGGCTCATCGGCCGCGGCGACGACCGCCTCGGCGAGCGCGGTCGCGCCGTTGCCGCCCTGCTCGAAGCCGGCATTGACCTCGGCCGCGTAGGCACCGTGCTCGAGCGCGAGTCGCTTCACGAGCTCCAGCTCGTCCGCCGTGTCGGTGGGGAACTTGTTGACGGCGACCACGGCGTTCAGGCCGAAGTGCTTGACGATCCCGATGTGGCGCGCGAGGTTGGCGGCGCCACCCTCGATCTCGGCCATCCCGCCGTTGATGTTCCCGCCGTGGTGCTTGAGCGCGCGCACGGTCGCGACCAGCACGGTCGCGCTCGACCGCAGCCCGCCGATCCGGCAGGTGATGTCGAAGAACTTCTCCATCCCCATGTCGGATGCGAACCCGGACTCCGTGATCAGGTACTCGCCCAGCTTGAGCCCGACGCGGTCGGCGACGAGCGAGTTGTTCCCGTGCGCGATGTTCGCGAAGGGGCCGCAGTGGATGAACGCCGGCTGCCCCTCGAGCGTCTGGACGAGGTTTGGCTTGATCGCGTCCTTGAGGACGACGGTCATCGCCCCGGCCGCCTTGATCTGCTCGGCCGTCACCGGCTCGCCCTCGAACGTCTGCCCGATCGTGATCCGGCCGAGCCGGGCGCGGAGGTCGCCGAGGTCACGGGCGACGGCGACGAGGCCCATGACCTCGCTCGCCGCGGTGATGTCGAAGCCGGTCTGCCGCGGGTAGCCGTTCACGCGACCGCCGAGCGACGTGACGACGTCGCGCAGCGAGCGATCGTTCATGTCCATGCAGCGGCGCCATGAGATCGTGAGCGGGTCGATCCGCAGCTCGTTCCCGTGCAGGAGGTGAGCGTCGATCAGCGCCGAGAGCAGGTTGTTGGCGGCGGTGATCGCGTGGAGGTCACCGGTGAAATGGAGGTTCAGGTCCTCCATCGGCACCACCTGCGTGTAGCCGCCGCCGGCTGCGCCTCCCTTGATCCCGAACACCGGCCCGAGGGACGCCTCGCGCAGCGCGAGCACGGGCCTGCGGCCGATCTGGCCGAGCCCCTGCGTCAGCGCGACCGACGTCGTCGTCTTCCCCTCCCCGGCCGGCGTGGGGGTGATCGCGGTGACGTTGACGATCTTCCCGTCCGGCTGGTCGGCGAGCCGCTCGAGAATCGAGAGGTCGACCTTCGCCTTGTAGCGGCCGTAGAGCTCGAGCTCGTCCGGCTCGATCCCCGCCTCTTCGGCGACGTCGGTGATCGGGCGAAGCGTCGCCTCCTGTGCGATCTCGAGGCTCGAGAGCATGGCGTGCGGTTCCTCCTGGTTCGGTGTCGGAGCGGAGGTATATCTCAGTGCTGCGCGACGGCGCCCAGGTGGCGTTCGTAGGCGCCCGTCTCGACGATGTCGCCGATCTGGTCGATCGCGAAGCGAAGCTCGTCGTCCGATGTGAAGAAATGCGGCCCGAGCCGGATCCCGGCGTCCGGGCGGAAGTCGCAGAGGATCTGCCGCTCCGTGAGCTCGCGATGGACGGCCGGGAACTCCGGCACGTGGACGGTCACCGTCCCGCCGCGCCGCTCGGCCGAGCGGGGGCTCCGCACCTCGAAGCCCGCCTCGTCCGCGAGGTCGATCAGGAGCTGCGTCTGGCGCAGCGAGTTGGCGCGGATCCGGTCGCTGCCGACCTCCTCGAGCAGGTCGTAGCCCGCCGTGGCGGCGTAGTGCGCCGGCACGTTGGGCGTTCCCGTGAGGAACCTCGCCGCGCCGGGGGCGTAGCGCATCTCTTCCTCGAAGGCGAACGGCGCCTCGTGCGCCTGCCAGCCCGTGAACGTCGGCTCGAGCGTCTCGGCGAGGTCGGGCCGGACGTAGAGCCAGCCGTTCCCGGGCCCGCCGCAGAGCCACTTCACCGAGCCGCCGACCGCGAAGTCGACCCCGAGCGCCGTGACGTCGAGCGGGACGATGCCGGCCGACTGGTAGCAGTCGAGGATCACGTGTGCGCCGACCTCGTGGGCGCGGCGGACGATCGGCTCGACCTCCTGGATCTCGCCCGTCTTGAACAGGACGTGGCTGATCGGGACGAGCAGCGTCCGCTCGTCGATCGCGTCGACGATCGCGCGGTCGTCCTCGCAGACGATCACCTCGAGGTCGGGTTGCGCCTGGTACAGGTAGCGCACCGACGGGAAGTTGCCACGCTCGTAGACGACGCGGTTGCGGACCGGGTCGGCAGGCCGGAAGCACGAGAGCGCGACCGCCTCTGCGACCGCGACGTTCTGGTGCATCACCGTCGTCTGCGCGGGCGCGCCGACGATCCTGCCGACCTGGTCGCCGACCGTCATCGGCATCGTCCACCAGCCCTCGCCCCATGCGCGGATGCCGCGCTCGGCCCACATGCGGGCGTACTCTCGGAGGCGGTCCTCTGCCCGTCGCGGCATCGCGGCGAGCGAGTGGTTGATCAGGTAGGTCGTGTGCCCGAGGATCGGGAACTCGGAGCGGTAGTCGAGGAGCTCACGCATGACGAGGAGCGTAGAGAAGCAGCGATGAGAGCGATGGTGCTGGGAGCGGCTCGTACGCCTCTCGTGGAGACCGAGCTGCCCGATCCCGAGCCTGGCCCGGGTCAGACGCTCCTCCGCGTGCTCGCGTGCGGCGTCTGCCGGACCGACCTGCACGTCGTCCACGGCGAGCTGACCCGGCCGCAGCTCCCTCTCGTCCCCGGTCACGAGATCGTCGCCGAGGTCGTGGCAAGCATCGGTCGCTTCTCGCCGGGCGACCGCGTCGGAGTGCCGTGGCTCGGCTGGACGTGCGGCGCGTGTCCGTACTGTCGCGCCGGGCGCGAGAACCTCTGTGACCGCGCACTCTTCACCGGCTACGACCTGGACGGAGGCTACGCGGAGCTGTGCGTCGCGGACGAGCGGTTCTGCTTCCCCATTCCCGAGCCGTTCGGTGACCTCGACGCGGCGCCGCTCCTCTGCGCCGGGCTGATCGGCTACCGCTCGCTCCGGTTGGCGGGCGACGGCGCACGGGTCGGCCTCTACGGCTTCGGCGCCGCGGCACACATCGTCTGCCAGGTCGGGCTCCACCAGGGACGGGACGTCTACGCGCTGACGCGTCCCGGAGACGACCGCGCGCAGGCCTTCGCACGGTCGCTCGGCGCGACCTGGGCGGGCGACACCGCCGAGGGGCCACCGGTCGAGCTGGACGCCGCGATCCTCTTCGCCCCCGCCGGCGAGCTCGTCCCGACCGCGCTTCGCCACGTCCGCAAGGGCGGCGTCGTCGTCTGCGCCGGGATCCACATGAGCGACATCCCGTCGTTCCCCTACGAGCTCCTGTGGGGCGAGCGGGTCGTGCGCTCGGTCGCCAACCTGACCCGGGCCGACGGCGACGAGCTCCTCGCCCTGGCACCCGAGGTCCCGATCGAGACGCATGTCGAGGCGGTTCCCCTCGCGCACGCGAACGAGGCGCTCGCGCGGCTTCGCGCGGGCGAGGTGCGAGGCGCGCTCGTCCTCGTGCCGTAGTCGTTACGCGATGCGCTTGAGCAGGCCGAGCGCGCGCTGGTCCCACGGGAC
>DASTKF010000321.1:0-2092 GCA_035716065.1 Gaiella sp. | reverse complement strand
GACGATCACGCTCGCGGCCTTGTCGACGTCGAGGATCGGCATGCCGTAGATCGGGCTCGCCGGGTCGCTGCGCGCGGCAGGGTTCACGACGTCGTTCGCGCCGATCACGAGGGCGACGTCGGTCTGCGGGAACTCGGGGTTTATCTCGTCCATCTCCTTCAGCTGGTCGTACGGGACGTTCGCCTCGGCGAGCAGCACGTTCATGTGGCCGGGCATGCGTCCCGCGACGGGATGGATCGCGTAGGCGACGTCGATGCCCTTCTCCTCGAGCAGCTCGGCCAGCTGGCGGACGTCGTGCTGCGCTTGCGCGACCGCGAGCCCGTAGCCGGGCACGACGACGACCTTCCGTGCGAACGAGAGCTGCACGGCGACGTCCTCGGGGCTCGTGGCCCGCACCGTGCGGCCGTCGTCGACGCGAGGCCCTCCCGCCCCGGCCTGCACCTGGCCGAACGCGCCGAAGAGGACATTCGCAATGGACCGGTTCATCGCCTTGGCCATCAGGAGCGTCAGCAGGGTGCCCGAGGCGCCGACGAGCATGCCCGCGACGATCAGGAGCAACGAGTTGAGGACGAAGCCCGTCGCGGATGCGGCGAGGCCCGTGAACGCGTTCAGGAGCGAGATCACGACCGGCATGTCCGCGCCGCCGATCGGCAGCACGAACATGACGCCGAAGATCAGCGCGAGCACGATCAGGCCGATCAGCACCCACTGCTGGTCGACACCGGCGATGAGCGCGATGCCGAGCGCCGCCGCCCCGCCCAGAATGGCCATGTTCAGGATGTTCTGCCCGGTGAAGACGATCGGCCGCCCGGACAGCCACTCCTGCAGCTTCGAGAACGCGACCATGGAGCCGGCGAACGAGATCGAGCCGATCAGCGCGGAGAGGACGACCGAGACGATCTCCTCGCCCGCCAGGTCGCCGCTCGACACGTGGAACTCCGCGAGCGCGACGAGCGCCGCCGCGCCGCCGCCGACCCCGTTGAACAGGGCCACCATCTGCGGCATCGCCGTCATCTTCACCGTGCGCGCGCCGACGATCCCGATAACCGAGCCGATAAGGCCGCCCACGACGATCAGCAGCCAGTTGGAGATGCCGTCCAGCGCAAGCGTCGTCGCTATCGCAATGACCATGCCGACGCCGCCGACCCAGTTCCCGCGGCGCGCCTGCTTCGGCGACGAGAGGAAGCGGAGCGCGAGGATGAAACAGACGATCGAGACGAGATAGAGAAGCCCGACGACGTCCGGGTCGGAGATCACTTCCGATCCTCCGGGCGCCGCTTGAACATCTCGAGCATCCGGTCGGTGACGAACCAGCCGCCGACCACGTTCGCGGACGCCAGCACCATCGCCACGAACCCGATCGCCTTCGTGAAGCCGTCATCGGCGAAGCCGAGCACCATGATCGCCCCGACGATCACGATCCCGTGGATGAAGTTCGTGCCCGACATCAGCGGGGTGTGCAGCATCGTCGGCACCTTCGAGATGACCTCGAAGCCGAGGAAGATCGCGAGCACCAGCACGGTGAGCTCGACGACAACGCTGGTCTCGGTCATGTGCCTTCCTCCGTCTCAGCGGGCGCGGGCGGCGTGGCGGGCGCGCCCGCGACGCAGGCACCCGCCGTGATCTCGTCGTCGAAGTCGAGCCGCAGCTCACCCTCCGGCGCGAGGTGCAGGAGCAGCGCTGTGACGTTCCGCGCGTAGAGCCTGCTCGCGTCGGCGGCCATCAGCGACGCGACGTTCGTCAGCCCGACGATCGTCACGCCGGTGTGGGTTATCTCACGGCCCGGCTCGGTGAGCTCGCAGTTCCCGCCGCCCTCGGAGGCGAGGTCGACGATCACGGACCCGGGGCGCATTGCCTCGACAGCCTCGGCTGGGATGAGCTTCGGGGAAGGCCGTCCGGGCACGGCGGCCGTCGTGACCACGACGTCGAAGCCCGGAAGGCGCTCCTCCAGCGCGCGCTGCTGCTCCGCCTGCTGCTCCGGCGTGAGCTCGCGCGCGTACCCGCCCTCCGTCTCCTCCCCGCGCACGCCCAGGTCGAGGAACGTCGCCCCGAGCGACTCGACCTGCTCGGCCACGGCCGGGCGGACGTCGAA
>DASTKF010000320.1:0-2874 GCA_035716065.1 Gaiella sp. | reverse complement strand
CTCGGGCATGACGGTGTATTCCGCGAAGGTCGACGTGCCCATGAAGTGGCGCAGCGGCTCGCCGCCGCGCGAGAGCCTCGTCGTCCCGTCCGGGAGGTAGCCGAGACCCTGCTGGTCGCGGATCGCGACGCAGCGGTTCGTGCGCCCGCTGCGGCAGTGGACGCACTCGCCGCACTCCGGCGCGAAGAGGGTGATCACGCGGTCGCCGGACCTGACGAGCGTCACGCCCTCCCCCACCCGCTCGACGACGCCGGCGCCCTCGTGGCCGAGGACGCACGGGGCGTAGCCGGTGGGGTCGGCGCCCGAGGCCGTGTACAGGTCGGTGTGGCAGACGCCGCAGGCCGACAGGCGCACGAGCACCTCGCCCGCCTTCGGCTCCGCGAGCTCGACCTCCTGCACCACGAGCGGCTGCCCGAACTCCTCGAGGACGGCGGCGCGGATCCTCACGCGCCGATCCTACGTGCCGTGCGACAGCCGGACGGTGCGCGACACGCCGTCCGCCCAGCCCTTCGTCCCGAGGACGACGACGTGCACCCGATCGAGGCCGTCGGGGAGCGAGAACCGGACGCGCGAGCGACCGTCGAGCTTCGCGCGCGCGATCCCGCGCCACGTGAAGTGGTCGCGGTCGTACGTCTGCAGGACTGCGGTCGCCCCTGGGCGCGGCGGCGTGGCGCGCGCCTGGATCGCGTTGCCTGTCCGCGTGGCCTGGACCCGTGGGCGGACCTCCACGCGCACGGCGGGGCTGACGAGGCGCCCCGTGATGGCCCGGAAGCTGCCCGGAGTGACGGTATCGACAGCCGCGACGAAGCTTCCGTCAGGCCGAGCTCGCACGACGCGATCGCCGGTCGTCGCACCACGGAGCGTCACCGACTGGGTGCCCGGAGGCGCAAGCCCCGCGAAGACGACACGCTGGCCGCTCGCGACCGGACCCTCGGGCCCCGACAGCACCAGCCCGAAGACGTCGACCTCGCCGCGCATGAACTTGTGGATCGTGCAATGGAACGCGTAGCGCCCCTGCTTCGCGAAGGTGAACGTGAACGTGCCGCCGGGCGGCACGTACCCCGACGAGAAGGCGTCGCCGTCGGCGGTGACCGTGTGGTTGATCGCGTCGTCGTTCTTCCAGGTCACGCTTGTGCCGACGAGCACCGAAAGCTGCGTCGGATCGTAGGCCTTTCCGGGCATCGTCACCGTCCGCGTCGGAGCGTCGGCCGATCCGGCGGCCGTCACGAGCACGAGGGCGGCCGCCGCGGGCACGAGGGCGGATAGGCGTCTCGTCATCGGGTCACCCGGTAGATCCCGATCATCCCGTTCATCATGTGGCTCTCGACGTGGCAGTGGTACAGCCACGTCCCGGGCGTGTCCTCCCGCCAGCGGATCCTGTAGCTCTCCGCAGGACCGACGACCTGCGTGTCGCGCGGCCCGTCCGCCGTCATCCAGCGGTGCGCGTGGACATGGAAGGTGTGGAAGTCGTCGCCGAGCGCGAGCACGTCCCACTGGACGACGTCGCCGACCTTTGCCCGGAACACGGGCGTGTTCCCGACGAACGCGCGTCCGTCGATCGTCATGAACCCGAGGTGCGACTCGAGGAAGACGACGAACTCGTGGTCGGGCGCGGGCTCGTTCGGCCCGAGGATCGAGAGCGCGCCGTAGAGGCCTCCCTCGATGGAGGGCATCATCGACGGCGAGTGGTCGTGGTACGGCCAGACACCGGTGGACTCCTGCTCGGCGACGAGCTTGTAGGTGAACGTCTCGCCCGGCTTCACGTTGGCGCCGGGGCCGGAGAACCCGGGGATGTACGAGCCGTCCGAGCCGAACTGGTACCGCACGCCGTGGAAGTGCATCGAGTGCGGCAGGTTGTTCAGCGTGTCGAGGTTGCGGAAGTGGACGAGGATCGTGTCGCCGACGCGGGCGTGCAGGAGCGGCCCCTGGATGCCCTCGTTGCCGGGCTGCTTGCCGACCTGCTTCGCGAAGTCCTTCGTGTACTGCCGGTAGACGACGGTCTTGAACACGGTCTTGTCGCGGGTGAACGTCTCGCCCTCGATCGCGTTCCGCCCGTTCGGCACGACGTTCCACGTGACGGGCACCGCGGCGACCCAGTACTCGCGGACGTGCCCGTTCGGCGCGGGCTCGCCCGCGGCGATCGAGGTAAGCGCACCGGTGCCGGCGACGACGAGCGCGGCGCCGGCGAGGGCCGCGAGCGCGAGCGCCCGCGGCCCTGACCGACGGAGCCTCACGGCGTGACGACGATCGTCCCGCTCATGTCGGGCCCGTGGATCCAGCAGAAGTACTTGTACGTGCCCGGTGTCGAGAACGTCACCCTGTACGACCGCGGCAGGCCCGGGATCGGCGCGCCCGCAGCGAGCGGCGTCGCGAAGAACCCGTTGCCGTGCGTCGTCGCCCCCGCATACGTGAGCGGCTTGGGATCGCTTCCGTACGGAAGGATCGGCGTGACCTGGTTCGGGGCCTTGGGACCGGCAGGGAGCATGTCGGTCTTCTTTCCCCACTGCTCCAGGTAGGCCTTCGGCCCGAAGACGATGTTGTGCACTTCGCTCGACGACTTGTTGACGAAGTTGACGGTCGTCCCTGCCTTCACCTTCAGCACCTTGGGGAAGTACTGGAGCAGCGCAATCTTGCTTCCCACTCCCATCACGACCGTGTTGGGTGCAGCGACCTTGGTCCTCGAGAGCGCGATGCCCTTCGCGTAGCCCGCGGTCTGCTGGGCGAGCGTCTCGGCCTTGACCTGGTCGGGCGTCTTCGGCACCGCGGAACCGGCCGGCTTGACGACGACCGTCGCCTTCATGCCCGGGTGCAGCGTGCAGAAGAGGTGGTACGTCCCGGCCTTCGGGAAGGTGTACGTCGCGGTCGCCGGCGGTG
>DASTKF010000319.1:0-9032 GCA_035716065.1 Gaiella sp. | reverse complement strand
GAACCGCTGCTGCTGGTTCATCGAGACGATCCGGTGCTCGAGATTGGCCTTCACCTTGTTCTCGTGGCCGGAGTAGGTGTTGATCACGTACCAGTGGAACATCTGAGCTCTGTCTCTCCCTACTGTCCGAGGAGCACGTCGCGGACGAACGGCTTCAGGATCTGGTCGGCGCCCCACAGGTACGCACCGACGATGACACAGGCGATGATGACGACGATCGTGCCCTGGATCACCTGGGCACGGGTCGGCCACTCGACCTTCTTGAGCTCGGCGACCGACTCGCGAATGAACCCGCCGCGCCGTGCGTGGTGCTCGACGGCGGGGGCGGACGGCGCCGGACCGGCCGGGACCGGCGCCGGGCGGCCCGAGCGCGAAGGCTCCTGGTCCGCAGCGCGCCGCGCGTCTCGCCGCTGGCGTCTCGTCTCTCCTGCCATCGTGGTTGCCTCCCGCTCCTAGCGCGTCTCGCGGTGGAGCGTGTGCGACCCGCACCAGCGGCAGTACTTGCGAAGCTCGACCCGGTCGGGCGTGTTCCGCTTCGACTTCTGGGACTGGTAGTTGCGTCGCTTGCAGTCGGTGCAAGCGAGCGTGATCGCGACTCTGACTCCGGTGGCCATTCTCTCTCGTTCTCGTTCGGTGCGGAAAAGGGAAGGTGAAGGTAGCGGCGGTAGGACTCGAACCTACGACACGCGGATTATGATTCCGCTGCTCTAACCAACTGAGCTACGCCGCCGAGCCGTGCGTGAGTGTAGCAAGGCTCCTTGGGCATTCGGCCCCGGAGCGAGCCCCGAAATGCGCCTATTCGTTCCGTCCACCGGCCTCACTAGGATCCCGCCCGTGATCAGGGTTCCGCCGCAGCGGGGAGGCTGGCTCGAGGTCGTCTGCGGGCCGATGTTCTCCGGCAAGAGCGAGGAGATGATCCGGCGGCTGCGACGGGCGGAGATCGCCGGCCAGCGCGTCCTCCTCTTCAAGCCGCGGATCGACGACCGCTACGACGCCGCCGACGTCGTCAGCCACGCCGGGGTGCGCATGTCCGCCGTCCCGGTGGACGGCTGCGCCGAGCTCGTCGCCCGCGCCCGCGGCTGCGACGTCGTCGGGATCGACGAGGTGCAGTTCTTCGAGCCGACGATCGTGGACGCGGCGCTCGCGCTCGCCGACGGCGGCGTGCGCGTGATCGCCGCCGGGCTCGACCAGGACTTCCGGCGCCTGCCATTCGGGCCGATGCCGGAGCTGCTCGCCCGCGCCGAGTTCGCCGACAAGCTGCAGGCCGTGTGCCACCGCTGCGGCGGGCCCGCGACCACGACGCAGCGCCTCGTCGACGGGAGGCCGGCCCCCTATTCGGGCGAGACGATCGTCGTCGGCGCGCTCGACGCGTACGAGGCGCGCTGCCGCGACTGCCACACCACGGGTCCGGATGCAGCCGCGTGGCTCGCAGCCTGACCGGCCACCCCTGACAGCAGCAGCGAGCGGCGCTGGCTCATCCGCCCCACGACGGCTTCGCGCTGCCTCACCGTGCCTGAGCCCGGATTTGACAGATCGAGGATCTTCGATACATTGAAGTTAGTCGATGTATGGGGTGTCAGATGCGTATGGTGTTTCCGACAACGCACCGGACGAGCAGGGCGTTCTGTGAGCGTTGCAGCCAGCTCTGTGGCGACCACTGTCGAGGCCGGGCGTGGGTCCATGACGCGTGGCTCGGGGTGCAGGCCTGATGTCTGCGGTGGCGACGCCCGTCGAATGCTGTGCACCGCTCGGGGCTCCGGCGCTCGACGACGGGCAAGCGTTGGCGACGGCCGAGTTGTTCAAGGCGCTCGCCGATCCCGCACGCGTGCGCATCGTCAACCTGCTCGCAACGAGCGCCGAGCCTGTGTGCGCGTGTGAGCTGTACGAGCCGCTCGGGCTCTCCCAGCCGACCGTGTCTCATCATTTGAAGAAGCTCACCGACGCCGGCCTGCTCGCGCGCGAGCAGCGGGGCAAGTGGGCCTACTTCTCGCTGAGGCGTGATGCCGTTGAAATGCTGGCGGCCGTCGCCGACCTGAAAGGAGTGTGCTGCTGATGTCGACCACAACAGATGCGCTACGCGAGGAGGTGCGGGCCAGGTACGCCGAGTCCGCCCGCGCAGTGACCGAGGGCCAAAGCGGTGACTGCGGATGCGGGAGCGGCTCGTGCTGCTCGGACGACGCGTCGGATACGACCTTCGGCGAGTTGCTCTACGACGCCGAGCAGCGCGGCGAGCTGCCCGAGGCAGCGGTGCTCGCCTCGCTCGGCTGTGGCAACCCGATCGCGGTTGCCGATCTGCACGAGGGCGAGGTCGTGCTCGACCTGGGCTCCGGCGGCGGGATCGACGTCATCCTCTCGGCCAGGCGGGTCGGCGCCACGGGGATCGCCTACGGGCTGGACATGACCGACGAGATGCTGGCGCTTGCCCGCAAGAACGCGGTGGACGCCGGCGTCACGAACGTCCACTTCCTGAAGGGCGTGATCGAGCAGATCCCGCTCCCGGCCGACTCGGTCGACGTCGTCATCTCCAACTGCGTGATCAGCCTGTCGGTCGACAAACCGGCCGTGTTGATCGAGATCGCGCGCGTCCTGAGGCCCGGCGGGCGAATCGGGATCAGCGACGTCGTCGCCGACGACCACCTGACGCCCGATGAGCGTGCCCAGCGCGGCTCCTACGTCGGCTGCATCGCCGGTGCGCTCTCCAAGGAGGAGTACGAAGGCGGCCTCGAGGCCGCAGGCTTCGAGCAGATCTCGGTCGCGTTCACCCACGAGGTGGCCGACGGGATGCACGGCGCGATCGTCAAGGCCGTGAAGACTGACGATCCGCACGCGAGGGGACTGCCCATGATCGAGGCTGCCGCGAACGCCGGGTGCTGCTAGATGGCTCTCCTCCTCGCCTGCGGAAAGCCCCGGTCGCCGCCCCGGACGCCCGTGGCCTTGCGGAGGGCCGCGCCGTGAACGTACTCTTTGTCTGCATCCAGAACGCCGGACGGTCACAGATCGCCGAGGCGCTCTTCCGCCGCGAGGCCGCAGGCCGCCACGACGCGCGATCCTCCGGATCGAGGCCCGCGTCCCACGTTCACGTCCGGGTCGCGGAGGCCATGCGCGAGCTCGGGGTCGAGATCGCAGACCGCACGCCGCGGCGGCTCGACCGCTCCGACGCGGAGTGGGCCGACGTCCTCGTGACGATGGGCTGCGGCGACGCATGCCCCTACGTCCCGGGCAAGCGATACGTTGACTGGGAGCTCGAGGACCCGCACGGTGGGCCGATCGAGCGCGTGCGCGAGATCCGAGACGAGATAGGACGCCGGGTCGCGCAGCTCGTCGACGAGCTCGACGAGTCACGTCGCGCGAGGGTCGCGTAATGGCAATCGCGGAAAAGCGGCGCCCGACGCGACCGGCTTCCGGCGAGGACGAGGTGCTGGGCAAGCTCTCCACGCTCGACCGCTTCCTGCCACTCTGGATCGGCCTCGCCATGGCAGCCGGGCTCGTGCTCGGCGCCATGGTCCCGACCCTGGACCATGGACTCGACCGGCTTCGAATCGGAACGGTCAGCCTCCCGATCGCGCTCGGGCTGCTGTTGATGATGTACCCAGTCCTCGCAAAGGTCCGCTACGAAGAGCTAGGACGAAAGCAGGCGGACGGCGTCTCCGCGCGGCGGTTCTTCGGGATCTCGCTCTTTCTCTCCTGGGTCGTCGGGCCGCTCTTCATGTTCGCTCTCGCGTGGCTGTTCCTCGCCGATCAGCCCGAGTACCGGACGGGCGTGATCATCGTCGGTCTCGCACGCTGCATCGCGATGGTGCTCATTTGGAACGACCTCGCACGAGGTGACCGTGACCGCACGGCGATGCTCGTCCTGTTCAACGCCGTCTTCCAGATCGCCGCCTACTCGCTGCTCGGCTACTTCTACCTCACCGTCTTCCCCGGCTGGCTCGGGCTCGACACGGCGGGCTTCGAGGTGGGAATCTGGGAAGTGGCGCGCACCGTGCTGATCTTCCTCGGCATCCCGCTCGCCGCGGGGTACCTCACCCGCCGGATCGCGCTCGAGCGGAAGGGCCGCGCGTGGTACGACGAGCGCTTCCTCCCCAGGATCGGGCCGCTCACGCTCTACGGGCTGCTCTTCACGATCATCCTGCTCTTCGCCATCCAGGGCGACACGATCACGTCGCAGCCGCTCGACGTCGCGCTGATCGCAGTGCCGTTGCTCGTCTACTTCGCCGGCATGTGGATCGCCGGGTTCGCGATCGGCAAGCTCGTCGGCTTCGCGTACCCGCAGACCGCGAGCATGGCCTTCACCGTCGCCTCCAACGACTTCGAGCTCGCGATCGCCGTCTCGGTCGGCGTCTTCGGTGCAGCCTCCGGCCAGGCGCTCGCCGGGGTGGTCGGCCCGCTGATCGAGGTGCCGGTCCTCGTGTCCCTTGTCTACGTGGCGCTCTGGCTGCGCCGCCGCCTCACCTGGCCCTCACCCGCCCAGCAAGACGCAGACGCGGCACACCTCGACACCGCCCCGCCGAAAGAAGTTGCAGTGCGCCTCCCCTCGACGTAACAGCCGCAGGGGCTCCAGCACTGGCTGCGCCACTGCCGCGACTGCCACGAGGCGGGCGCGGACGCCGTCCAGCTCGTCGCCTGAGGCCACCCGGCGGTCAGCCGACGCGAAGGCGTCGCGCGACAAGGGGCCTGACCTCGGCGATCCGGTCGAAGTCGCGATCGACGTGGACCACCCCCAGCTGGTCTCCGCGATGAGCATGTCCGCGGTGGCCGTGCGATGCCACATTCCGTGGTGGTGCGCCAGATCGCGCTGCAGGACGCGCAATTCGGCGCGGACGCCGTCGAGATGGCTCCGGGCGACGGCGCTCCTGTCGAGGAGCCAGCCGTCTATCGCCACATCTCGTCCGACGCGAGAACGGCCAGATCGGCGCGCGCAGCGAGCGAGTCGAAGTAGCGTCCCTGGGCTTCAGCGAGGCGCTCGCGCTCTTCGCCGGCGAGGTCGGCCGCGCGGCGCAGGGCTTCCTCGACCGTCGCACGCATCGTCGCGCAGCCAAGCGCGGCCTGTGCCCGGGAAAGGAGCTCGTCGTCGAGCTCGATCGTGGTTCGCCGAATCATGCATACACATTTCCAAAGCGATGCGTATGCATCGGGGCGGAGCCGACCTGCGGCCCCGCCCCGAACGCAGCCTTACTTCAGGCCGTTCGCCTTCAGGAAAGCGTCCGCGATCTGCTTCGCCGGCTTCTGGTCGACATAAACAGCGGTGTTCATCGCGAGCATCGCCTTGAGCGTCAGCTTCGAGCTCACCGCGTTGAGCGTCGAGGTCAGCTTCGACCCGTACTCCGAGACGACCTTGTTCGACACGATCGGGACGACGTTCTGGAAGCCGAAGATGTTCTTCGGGTCCTTCAGGACGACGTACTTCGACGTCGCGAGCGGTGGGTCGGTCGAGAAGACCCCTGCCGCAAGCACCTTCTTGTCGTCGAGGAGCTTGTACGCGCTGATCCCGGCGAGCGGCGTGAACTTCACGTCGGTGACGCCGTAGCGCTTCTTCATCCCGACGAGCCCGGTCTCCCGGGTCTTGAACTCCGGGAAGGCGGCAAGGGTGAGGTCGGGGACCTTCTTCAGGTCGGCGACCTTCTTCAGGCCGTACTTCTTCGCGGTGGTGCGGAGCACGGCGACCGCGTCGACGTCCTGGAACGGCGTCATGCGCAGCACCGTGTAGCCCTTGCCCTTGTACAGCCTCTTGACCGTGGCGTACGTCGCGTTGGCGGACGACGGGAACGTCTTCTTCTTGAAGGTGACGGTGTAGGCGATCCCCACGTACTCGGGGTAGAGCGTGATCTTCCCGCTCGTGAGCGCCTTCTGGATCAGCTCCGTGGAGCCGATGTTCTCCTTGTAGGAGACGTCGAAGCCCTTCGCCTCGAGCGCCTGCTTGTACAGCTCGCCCAGGACGAACGCCTCGCCGAAGTTCTTCGTGCCGACGATGATCGGCGTCGCGGTCTGCTTGGAGCTTCCCGCCATAGCGGCGGTGGCTCCACCGAGGATGATCGCGACCCCGAGAGAGATCGCGAAGGCCGCCTTCGCGGCGCGCCGGGTGTGCTTTCGGATCATGTGCCCTCCGATCGGTCGGTGACCCCGGACGTCTCGACCTTACAGAGTGGACCCCGGTCTACAAGGGCTCCGAGACGAGGGTCGCGTCGTCGACATGGCGTCCCCGGAGCGGCTTCGGGGTCACGAGCCGCTGGACGATCGCGACGACGCCGTCGCACGCGAAGGCGAGCGCGCACACGAGGATGGACGCGCCGATCACGCCCTCGATCCCGTAACTCGCCTGGTTGACGATCACGTCTCCGAGGCCTCCCCCGCCGGCGATGGCGGCGATCGTGGCGGACGCGACGACGAACACGACGGCGGTTCGGATTCCCGCGAAGAGGAGCGGCGAGGCGAGCGGCAGCTCGACGCGCTGGAGGATCTGCCGCTCGGTCATGCCCATCCCGCGCGCCGCCTCGATCGTCTCCGCGTCGATCTCGCTCACGCCGACGTAGGCGTTCGTGAGGATCGGCGGAACCGCCAGCACCACGAGCGCGATGAGGACGACGGTGAAGCCGACCGGGAGGAAGACGATGCCGACCGCGATCACCGCCAGGGTCGGGAGCGCGCGGCCGATGTTGGCGACGCTGATCGCGACGAAGGAGTAGCGGCGCAGATGGCCGAGGCCGATCCCGATCGGCAGCGCGATGAGCAGCCCGACGCCGACCGCCGCCGCCGAGAGCTGGATCTGCTCGACCGTCTTGTCCCAAAGGAGGCCCGGGTTCTCCTGGATGAAGCGCAGGGCGTCGCCGAACACGGAGAGATCCGCGATCACGAGCCCGCCTTGATCCGCGTCCATGGCGTCAGCGCCCGCTGCGCGAGGACGAGCAACCCGTCGGCGACGAGCGCGAGTGCGACGGCGAGGATCGCGGTGACGATCAGCTCCGTGTTGAAGAACTGCCGCAGCGCGAGAAAGATCGGCCGGCCGAGACCCTCCGGGATCACGAACGCCGCGACGGTGGCGAGCGCGATCGTCGAGACGGTCGCGACGCGCACCCCGGCCATGATCGCGGGGAGCGCGAGCGGGAGCTCCACCCGCCGGAGCACCTGGAACGAGCCCATGCCCATCCCACGGGCGGCCTCGAGCACGTCGGCCGGGACGGAGCGGAACCCGGTCAGGATGTTCCGGAAGAGGATCAGGAGCGTGTAGGAGACGAGCGCCACCTCGACCGTCGTCACCGTCAGCCCGGTGATCGGGACGAGCAGCTGGAAGAGCGCGAGGCTCGGGATCGTGTAGACGAGCGCCGAGAACAGGTCGAACGGCCGCTCGAACCAGGTACTGCGCCGCGCGACGAGCGCGGCGGCGAACGCGAGCACGAACCCGATCGCGACCGCGATCACCACGAGCTTGACGTGCTGCAGGAGCGCCGGCTGGAGCACCGGCCCCCAGTTGTCGCGCACCCAGTCGGGGCAGAACAGCCGGTTGTCCTGGACACAGGAGCTCGCCTCCCCGAAGTCCGGGATCACCGGGCCTGACGCCGCGAGGATCCCTGTCACGACTCGAGCCGCTCCGCGAGCGCGTCGAGGGTGATCGAGCCACGGGGCGCGCCTTCGCCGTCGAGGACGACGACCACGCGGCTCCCTTCGCTCAGCATCGTCGAGAGCGCGTCGCGGAGCGTGGTCGACCCGGCCAGCGCCGGGCCCCGCGCGCCGTCGAGCGGCTGGAGCGGAAGCTCGTCGAGCCGGGTGAGCGAGAGACGCTTGAGCCCGCGGTCGGCACCGACGAAGTCGGCGACGAAGTCGTCGGCCGGCCCGGCGAGGATCGCCTCCGGCGTGTCGTACTGCGCCAGGCGGCCGCCGGGACGGAGGATCGCGATCCGGTCGCCCATCAGGATCGCCTCGTCGATGTCGTGGGTGACGAAGATCACCGTCTTGCGCACCTCGCGCTGGATGCGGAGAAGCTCGTGCTGGAGTCTCGTTCGCGTGATCGGGTCGAGGGCGCCGAACGGCTCGTCCATCAGCATGACGGGCGGGTCGGCGGCGAGCGCGCGCGCGAGCCCCACCCGCTGGCGCTCGCCCCCGGAGAGCTGGGCCGCGTAGCGCGCGCGGTAGTCGACGGCCGGGAGATCGACCAGGTCGAGCAGCTCGTCGACCCGCGACTCGGTCCGGTGCTTGTCCCAGCCGAGCAGCCGCGGCACGGTCGCGACGTTCTCGGCGACCGTCATGTGAGGGAAGAGCCCCGTCTGCTGGATCACGTAGCCGATGCCGCGCCGGAGCTCGGTCACGTCCCGGTCGCGGACGCTCTCGTCGCCGATCCGAATGTCGCCCTCGGTCATGTCGACGAGGCGGTTGACCATCTTCATCGCCGTCGTCTTGCCCCCGCCCGACGGCCCGACGAGGATGCAGATCTCTCCGGCCGGGATCTCGAGCGTGAGGTCGTCCACGGCGGGCGCCGCCCGGCCCGGGTAGCGCTTCGTCACGTGGTCGAAGACGATGCGGGCGGCGGCGTCGGCCACCCGTGAAGCCTACGCTGCGCCGCCTCAGGCGCTGCCGCGCGCGGCACCGACGATCGTCGCCGCCACGACCGCCCCGGCCGCGATGAGCACGATCGTGCCGCCCGGTGGCAGATCGGCGTAATAGGCGACGGTGAGCCCGGCGAGCACCGAGCCGAGGCCGATCGCCGCCGAGAGGCACATCGTCGAGCGGAGGCTCCACGCGACCCGCTGCGCGGCGATCACGGGCAGCACCATCAGCGCGGCGATCAGGAGGATCCCCACGATCCGCATCGAGATCCCGACGGTGAGCGCGGCGAGGACGGCCACGAGGGTGTTGAGCCATGCGACCGGAGCGCCCGCGACGCGGCTTCCCTCCTCGTCGAGCACGACCGCGACGAGGCCGCGGTAGGTGAGGACGATCGCGGCCAGGGAGACGCTGCCGAGCGCCAGGACGACCCAGAGGTCGCTGCGGGTCACGGTCAGGATCGAGCCGAAGAGGAACTGGAAGAGCCCGACGTCGAA
>DASTKF010000318.1:0-7223 GCA_035716065.1 Gaiella sp. | reverse complement strand
ATGTCCTCCTCGGCGTTCGAGTAGTCCTTCACGTCGACCGGGAGCGATCGGATCGCGTCGAGGTAGCAGTGCGTTGGGAAGACCTCGTCGACCCGGCCGTCGCCGTACCAGTCGTCGACCACCTTCTCGCCGCACGTCTTCGCCTTCGCGCTCGCGGCAGGCGCCGTCGCGAGCAGCGCCGCGGCGATGAACGCAAGTAGCGCGGCGGGAAGGAGGAAGCGACGGATGAGGACGTCGGGCACGGGTATGGACGGACGTGGCGGGATGAGTCTTCCCGCCTTCCGTGGTTCGGCGATCAGGGAAGGGTAAACGATGTGTAAGACGCCGTTCGCGGCAACCGTCCCGGCTCCTGCGCGCGGCCACGGTCATGGTAGCCTCGCCGCGTCATGGACGCGGCTCCGCGACCCGGACGCGTCGCGGAGGCCGCCCTTCTCGCGGGGGTGGGCATCGTGCTCGCCTGGGCCGTCCTCTTCGGCCACGGCTCGCGGGACGGCGCACTGGCCACCGCAGGGATCGCCGCGATCGCCTGTGCCGCGGCCGGGATCGCTCTCGGGCTGCGCGGCACGGCTCCGCTGCCGCGGCTCGACCGGGCGGGGGCGGTCACCGTCGCAGCAGCAGGCGCCCTGACGCTGTGGGCCGGCTTGTCGATCTGGTGGTCGATCGCCGGCGACCTGTCGTGGAGCTGGCTCGCCCGCGGCCTCGTCTACCTCGCGTTCCTCGCGCTCGGAGCGCTCGCGGGTGCACCCGCCGGAGGCGCCCGGCGCGTCGCGGCGCTCCTCGCGCTCGTCTTCGGCGCCGCGATCGGCTGGGCGCTGCTCGGGGTGGCGATCCCGTCGCTGTTCCCCGACGGCGATCGCATCGCGCGCCTGCGCGAGCCGGTCGGCTACTGGAACGCGCTTGCGCTGCTCGCGGACGCGGCGCTCGCGCTCGGCCTCTGGGTGGCGCGGAGCCCACGTGTCGCGGGGCGGGTCGCCGGGCTCCTCCTCGTCTACGGCGCCGTCCTCGCGGTGCTGCTCACGCAGTCGCGCGCCGGCGTCGTCGGTGCGCTCGCCGTCCTCGCCCTCTGGATCGTCCTCTCGGACGAGCGGCTCGAGGACGCCTTGCGCGCGGTCGTGGCCGGGCTGCCGGCTATCCTCGTCGGCGGGTGGGCGTTCACGCGCCCGGCGCTTGTCGAGGACGGCGCTCTGCGCGCAGACCGGGTCGCCGACGGCAGGGCGTTCGCGGCGTTGACCATCGCGGGCGCGATGCTCGTCGCTCTCGCGGCATGGCGGATCTCTGCGAGAAGGCTCGTCGAGCGCAAGGGCCGCCCGGTGCGCACGGCCCTCGTCGTCCTTTGCGCGCTAGCGATCCTCGTCGCCTCCGTCGGGCTCGTCGCCAAGGTCGGCAACCCCTACTCGTGGGCGAGCTCCCAGCTCTCGCGCGGCGAGTGCGTCAACGACCCGGGACGGCTCACCGACCTCTGCGCCAACAACAGGCTGCAGTGGTGGGGAGAGGCGCTCGACGTCGCCGCCGATCGCCCGGTCGGAGGCTCCGGCGCCGGGACGTTCGCGCTAGCGCGACGCCGGTACCGCGAGAGCGCCACGCCCGTCACCGAGCCGCACAGCGTCCCGCTGCAGCTGCTCGCCGACCTCGGGGTCGTGGGCCTCGTTCTCGGCCTCACCGTGGTCGGCGGCGCGATCGTGGCCGCTCGCGGAGGGCTGCGGCTCGTCTACGGCTCGGACGGCGGGGCGGCTGCGGCCCTCGCGTGCCTGCTGCTCGCCTTCGGCACGCACGCGCTCGTCGACTACGACCTCGACTTTCTCGCGGTGACCGGCCCCGCGCTCCTGGCGCTGGGCGCGCTGCTCGCGGTCGGGCGGCCCCATGCGAGGATCCGCGCGGGCGTGCCGGGCATCGTCGCCGTCGGAATCGTCGCCGCCGGCGCAGCGCTCGCCGTCGCTCTCCCCGCGCTTGCGGACAGCGACGTCGACCGCGCGTTCGACGCGATCGACGCGGGGCGGCTCGACGACGCCGTCGACGCGGCGAACAGGGCACGTCGCCTCAACCCCCTCTCGCTGGAGCCGCTCCAGGTGCGCGCGTTGGTGGCGGACGCCGCGGGCAACAAGGCGGCGGCAGTCGCGTGGCACGAGAAGGCGACCCAGCTCCAGCCGGAGAACCCGGACGCCTGGTACGACCTCGGGCTCTACCTGGCGATCGCGACGGGCGACCAGTGCGCCGCGTACGCGGCGTTCAATCACTCGTACACGCTGGATCCGAAGTCGAGCCGCTGGGTCGAGGGCGGCCCGCTCGACGTCGCACGCGACGCCGTCAACCACGGCGCCTGCGAGAGGTGAGGCGGCTCAGCCGCCGAGGATCAGCACGGCCTGCGCGCCGTGGAGCTGGCCTGGACGGACGCCGTCGAGCGGGCTCACGACCTTCACGCCGAGGTCGCGCGCGAGACGCTGCGCCTCGCCCTTGAAGCCGGGGCGGTACATGACGAGCGACGCCGCGTAGTCGTGGCTCGGCGCGTTGGCGACGAGGCCGATCCGGTAGCCCTTGCCCCTGACGCGCGACGCCGCAGTGGCCGCCGCGCCCTGCCGGCCGTTCCCGTTCAGGACGAGCACGGTCACCTTGCCTCGGGGAAGCTGGGCGGGGGCCGCCTTCTCGGTGTTCGCAGCCTTCGCGGGGGCAGGAGCGGGCTTCGTCGAGTGGTTCGCGGCGACGGCCTTGGACGCCGTCGCCTTGCGCGCACCGGCCTGCTCCGGCTTCGCCAGGAGCGCGCCACCGAGCATGACGAGCAGGACGAGCTCGAGGGCAGCGATGCCGGCGACGACGAGGGTCGCAGTGCGCCAGGGGCGAACGGCGAGCTCGGAGTGATCGAGGCGAAGCGGGTGGTCCACGACGCGGACGGATTCGCCCACGCGCGCGCGACTCCTTCCCGCCGTCAGCCGAGCGTGTCGTCCCGCAGGACGGCGTGCACGCCGACCGCGAGGTTCACGATCTGCGTCACGCGGAGATCGACCGCAACCGAGGCCAGCACGAGGGACTCGTCCCTCGGGATGCCACGCTCGCGCTCCATCAGGTCGAGCATCCCGTCGAGGGCGATCCGCGCGGCGTGCCCGAGGTCCTCGTCGAACCCGAACGTGAGCCAGGCGTCGCGTGTGCGGGCGATCGGCCAGTCGAGCTCGAGGTCGTCGCGGACGTCGAGCGTCAGCCGGGCCTCGACCGGGCACTCGATCGCCCAGCCGCTCACCTCGCCGTCGCCTTGCGCCCCGTGGCCGTCGCCGGCCGAGAACAGCGCCCCCTCGACGGAGATCGGCAGGAAGAGCGTCGTGCCCGCGACGAGCTCCTTGCAGTCGATGTTCCCTCCGGTCGGTCGCGGCGGCCTCGTCGAGTGGATGCCGGGCTCGGCGGGCGGCATCCCGAGCACGCCGAGGAACGGCGCGAGGCGCACCGTTCTGCCGCCGGTGTGTCCGAAGCCGTCGCGCAGCTCCCAGTGGACGCGCTCTCCCGCGTCGTCGAAGGTCTCGCCCCAGCCGCCCGGCGTCACCTCGTCCACGTGGACGGCGAGCACCAGCCCGGCGCGTGCGCCGCGCACCTCGATCGGGCCGAGAAGCGCGTGGCCCGTGTCGACGGCGCTGTCGGGCCGCTCGACCTCCTCGTCGGGGCCGAGCCGCCACCCGGAGTTCGGGAGCGAGAAGCGGACGGAGTCACCGGGATCGACCGTCAGGACGGGCGACCGGTCGCGGGAGAACGCCCCGTGGAGCCTCGTCGACCCGAGCGGGAGCTCGTGGATCACGGAGCCGAGGCGGTCGCGGCGATGCCCTCGGCCAGCGCCACGGTGGCCGTGAAGCCGAGCTCGGCGCTCGCCTTCGTCGTGTCGAGGACGCTCCGCAGCGCGTCGCCGGCGCGCGCCGGGCCGTACGACGGCGGAGCGTCCACGCCGACTGCGCGCTCACACAGCGTGTGCAGATCGGCAACGGTCGTCTCGACGCCCGTGCCGACGTTGAAGAAGCCCCCGTCGTGCTCGGCGGCCAGCAGCAGGGCGCGGACGACGTCGTCGACGTGGACGAAGTCGCGGGTGATCGTCCCGTCGCCGAAGATCGTCGTCGGCTCGCCGGAGGCGAGACGCTCCAGGAAGATCGCGACCACGCCGCCCTCGAGCGCCGCCGACTGCCGCGGCCCGTAGACGTTCGCGAAGCGGAGCGCGACGTGGTGTGTGTCGAAGACCCGGTTCCAGCCGTCGAGGTACACCTCGGCGGAGCGCTTCGCCAGGCCGTACGCGGACACGGGCAGCAGCGCCGAGTCCTCGCGCGCGGGCTCCTCGACGGAGCCGTAGATCGCCCCGCCCGTCGACGAGAAGACGAGATGCGCGCCCGCGGCACGGGCGGCCTCGAGCGCGTTCACCGTCCCGACGACGTTCACCTCCGCGTCGAACGACGGCCGCTCCATCGACGTGCCGACGTCGGCCTGCGCGGCGAGGTGGAAGACGACGTCGGCGCGACTCTCGAACGGCTCGCGGACGTCGTGGGGACGAAACTGCGCAGCCGGGTTGACGTAGTCGCGGCGACCCGTGCTGAGGTCGTCGAGGACGACGACCTCGTCGCCGCGCGCGACGAGCGCGTCGACGAGATGTGATCCGATGAAACCGGCCCCGCCGGTGACGAGCGCGCGCATCGGGGGAGCCTAGATGGTTGATCGGTGACTGGCGCGAACCGGATGGCGCCCCAGACGCGGCGCCGGATCACCACGTCCGGGCACGGCCCGTACCCGCTGCGGTACTGGCCGTACCCGGCCGGTGCGCCCGGCTTGGTCTGGGACGTCCCCGGACGTCACACCAGTCACCGATCAACCATCTAACGTCCCGGCGGATGTTCGTCAGCTTCGAAGGCCTCGACGGCTGCGGCAAGACGACGCAGGCCCGGCTGCTCGCCCGCACGCTCGAGGAGACCGGAGTCGAGGTCGTGCTCACGCGCGAGCCGGGTGGCACGCCGCTCGGAGAGCAGATCCGCGATCTCGTCCTCCATGGCGACCACGTCGCCCCGTGGGCGGAGGCGGCCCTCTATGCCGCCGCGCGCGCGCAGCACGTCGAGGAGCTGATCCGGCCGGCGCTCGCCCGCGGCGCGACGGTCGTCTGCGACCGCTACGTCGACTCGTCGGTCGCCTATCAAGGCGCCGGCCGGGAGCTCGGTGTGGAGGAGGTGCTCGCGCTCAACCTGACCGCCGTCGGCGGCCTCCTTCCCGACTTCACCTTCCTCGTGGAGATCGACATCGACACCGCGCTCGCCCGGGTGGGCGACAAGGGCGACCGCATCGAGCGTGCCGAGGCGGCGTTCTGGCCGCGCGTCGCGGAGGCGTACCGGGCGCTCGCGGCACGCTTCCCGGAGCGGTACGTCGTGATCGACGGACGGGGCCGGGGCATCGACGAGGTCGCTGCGGAGATCCGTGACCACGTTCGCTGACATCCCCGAGCAGGCCGAGGCGAAGCGGCTGCTCGAAGCCGCGCTCGCCGAGGGGTCGGCGCACGCCTATCTCTTCCACGGCCCCGCGGGGGTCGGGAAGCGGCAGGCGGCGAAGGCGTTTGCCGGTGCGCTCCTGGGCGACCCGCGGCGCGTGGACGGAAGGATCCACCCCGACCTGCACGTCACCGAGGCCCTCGGCGCGATGATCCGGATCGACGAGATCCGCGCCCTCCACCACGACCTGCATCTCCGCCCGTTCGAGGCCGACCGGCGCGTGTACCTGATCCTCGACGCCGACCGGATGAACCCCGACGCGGCGCCTGCTCTCCTCAAGGACCTCGAGGAGCCGCCGGCCTACGCGACCATCGTCCTCGTCGCGGACGAGCTCGGCAAGCTGCCCGAGACGATCCGCTCTCGCTGCCAGCTCGTCCCCTTCCGGCGACTGTCGCGCGCCGCCGTCGAGGAGTGGGTCGCAGCCCAGGCTCCCGGCCTCGAGGCTTCGCAGGTCGCGGTGATCGCCAGGCTTGCGGGCGGCCGGCTCGACCGTGCCGCGCGCCAGCTGGACGACGACGCGCGCGCCCGCCGCGACGCGCTGCTCGATGCGGCGCGGAGCGTCTACGCGGACGAGGGCTTCGATCCCACGGCGTCCGCCGCCGTGATCCTCGACGGCGCCCGCTCGCTCGGCACGGACGCCCGCCGCCGCGAGCAGGAGCTGGTCGACGGGCTCGAGCTACCCGCGCGGGAAGCCGAGCAACGGGTCCGGCGCGCGGAGTTCGGCGCCGAGAAGGCCGAGGTCCTCGCGGCGCTCGACGACCTCGCGGCCTGGTACCGCGACCTCGTCGTCGCGGCGAACGGTGCGGAGGAGACCGTCGTCCACGCCGACCGGCTGGCGCAGCTGCGCGACGACGCCGCGGGTCCTGCGGGGCAGGGGGCGGAGGGGGGTGCCGCCGTCGTCCGCCAGGCCTGGCGCGAGATCGAGGAGCTCAACCTGAACCTGCCGCTCTTCCTCGAGGCGCTCTTCGTTCGGTTGCGGCTGGTGTTCACGTGACTTGAGTCAAGCTCCCCGGTTCGGGGGATGGCGCGGATGCGCTCTCCCGGCCGACGAGAGAGATGAGGCACGGAGGTCGTGCCCTGCGGACGAAGGAGACCACGTGAAGAGACTCATCCTCGCGACCGCCTGCGTCTGCGCGCTCGCCGTCCCGGCGGTCGGCGTCGCTGGCAACTCGGGCGACGGCAGCGAGTACGGCACGCAGCCGGGCTTCACCGTGGCCAACGCCAACACCCCCTGCACCGGCCACGGTGCGTTCGGCTACCTCGGCAAGGACCACAACCTCGCCGGCGGTGCGAACGGCTACCAGACCGGCCTGAACAACGCGGGCCTCTGCGGCAACCGGCAGGGCAACCTGCCGTAAGGCCCCCACGAGCGCGCGACGTGGCTCCGGCGCTTGGTGCCTGCCGGCGCCACGTCGCCGCACACCCTGAACCGCGACTACGAGCGGCTAGAATCCCCGGCCCGCCGACGTAGCTCAGCTGGTAGAGCACTTCACTCGTAATGAAGGGGTCCCCGGTTCGAGTCCGGGCGTCGGCTTTCAGCGTTGATGCGGGTTTGCGGACAGCACCCCGTCGCGTCCACCGCGACCAAGTGACCGCCCGGTGTCCGGACGGGTGCCCCCGCGCTCCCGGTTAGCCTGAGAGGGTGCAGACGCGCACATACAAGAACGGCACCACGGTCCACGTCGTGCGCTGGCGGGCCAACGGCGCCCGCCACTTCCGCCAGTTCGTGAG
>DASTKF010000317.1:0-2362 GCA_035716065.1 Gaiella sp. | reverse complement strand
TCTCGGCGTGCCGCACGCGATCGGCGTCGCGAACGGCACGGATGCGCTCGTCCTGGCGCTGGAGGCGATGGGAGTCGGCCGTGGCGACGAGGTGATCTGCCCCGCCTTCACGTTCTACGCGACCGCGGAGGCGATCGCGCGCGTCGGCGCAACGCCGGTGTTCGCGGACATCGACCCGGTCACGCTCAACCTCGACGTCGCCGCCGTCGCTCCGCTCGTCGGCCAGCGCACGAAGGCGATCGTCCCGGTGCACCTCTTCGGCCGCCCGGCGCCGCTCGCCGAGCTGGCGACCCTCGGGGTTCCGCTGCTCGAGGATGCCGCGCAGGCGTTCGGCGCGCCGGGGATCGCGACGACGGGCATCTGCTCCACGTTCAGCTTCTTCCCGACGAAGAACCTCTTCGCGCTCGGTGACGGTGGGCTCGTCGCGTGCACCGACACGGCGGTCGCGGACACCGTGCGCAAGCTCCGATTCCACGGGTCGCGCGACAAGCGGACGTTCGAGCTGATCGGGGCGAACTCGCGGCTCGACGCGATCCAGGCCGCCGCGCTGCGCGTCTTCCTTCCGCATCTCGCAGGCTGGAACCGGTCGCGCCGGGAGGCGGCCGGGCGCTACGCGGAGCTCGGGCTCGGAGAGTCGGTCGAGCTGCCGCTCGACGAGGCCGGGCACGTGTACCACATGTACGTCGTGCGGACGAACGAGCGGGAGCGCATCGCTGCAGCGCTCGACGAGGCCGGGATCGCGTCCGCCTCGTACTACGTGACGCCGCTCCACCTCCAGCCGGCGATGGCCTATCTCGGCTACGAGCCGGGGTCGCTCCCGGAGACCGAGCGGGCCGCGGCGGAGAACCTCGCCCTGCCGATGTGGGGTGGGATCGGCGTCGAGCAGCAGGAACGGGTCGTCGCGACGGTGAAGTCCGCCGTCGGTGTCGTCGTCTAAGGAGCCTGCGGTCGTGCGTAGCCCGGTGAGTCGCCACTCGATCTGGCAGGTGGGCGTTGACGCGGTCCTCGTCGCGGCCGCCTGGTGGCTCGCCTGGAGCCTCCGCTTCGAGCACCGTCCGGTCTACTACGACCGCTATCTCGACTGGTCGATCGTCGCGCTCGTCGTCGCGATCAAGCTGCCGGTCTTCGCCCTGTGCGGCTTCTACAACCGCTGGTGGCGCTACGTCTCGACGCGCGACATGTGGGGCGCGTTCCGCGGTGTCGTGCTCGCGTCCGTTGCGGTCTTCCTCGTCTTCACGCTCTTCGAGGTGCACCGCGTGAGCGTGCCGCGCGGCGTCTGGTTCATCGATCTGCTCGTCTGCATGGCTTTCGTCACGGGGTCCCGCCTGCTCGTGCGGACGATCGTCGAGCGGCCTCTGCCCGGCCGGATCGTGACCCGCGGCAAGGAGGCGATCATCGTCGGCGCCGGCGACGCCGGACAGCTCGTCGTCAAGGAGATGCAGCGGTCGCCGGCGCTCGGCTACACGCCTATCGGGCTACTCGACGACGACTCGCGCAAGCGCAACCTGCGGCTCCACGGCGTGCGCGTGCTCGGCACGACCGCGGACCTGGCGCACGTCATCCGCGACCGCAGGCCGGACGAGGTGCTGATCGCGATCCCGAGCGCCTCGGGCGAGCTTCGCGCGCGGATCGTCGAGACGGCGCGGTCACTCGAGGTCCCGGTCAAGACGCTGCCGACGCTCTCCGACCTCGTGTCGGGCGACGCGGACCTCGCGCGCCAGCTGCGGCCCGTCGAGGTCGAGGACGTTCTCGGCCGCGAGCCGGTCGAGGTCGACTTCGCGTCGATCGCCGAGTACCTGAAGGGCGAGGTCGTGCTCGTGACGGGCGCCGGCGGCTCGATCGGCTCGGAGCTCTGCCGGCAGATTGCCCGCATCGGGCCGGCGAAGCTCGTCCTGCTCGACCACGCCGAGCCCGCGCTCTTCGAGATCGAGCGCGAGCTCGTGCGCGAACGGGGGTTCCTCGCGGCCGCCGCCGTCGTCGGCGACGTTCGCGACCCGGTGAAGCTGCGGCAGGTCTTCGACAAGTACCGGCCGGGCGTCGTCTTCCACGCTGCCGCGTACAAGCATGTCGCGATGATGGAGGCGAACCCGCTCGAGGCCGTGCGGAACAACACGCTCGGCACCCGGGTCGTCGCGGACGTCGCGGTCGAGTACGGCGCCAAGCGATTCGTCCTCGTCTCGACGGACAAGGCCGCGAACCCGAAGACCGTCATGGGCCAGTCGAAGGCGCTTGCCGAGTGGATCGTCGAGACGTGGGGCCATCGCGCCGAAGTGACGACCCGATTCGTGGCGGTCCGCTTCGGGAACGTCCTCGGCTCGTCCGGCTCGGTCGTGCCGATCTTCCGCCGGCAGATCGCCCGCGG
>DASTKF010000316.1:0-2938 GCA_035716065.1 Gaiella sp. | reverse complement strand
GGTAGACGCGGCGGACTCAAAATCCGTTGCCCGCGAGGGCGTGTGGGTTCGAGCCCCACCTTCGGCATCGCAACAACCGGCCGCTTCCGGTATCACCTCGGCACGATGCGGATCGGGATCCTCACCGGCGGCGGCGACGTGCCCGGGCTCAACCCGTGCATCAAGGCCGTCGTCAACCGGGTCGTGCACGACGGCCACGAGGTCGTCGGGCTTCGTCGCGGGTGGGCCGCTCTGCTCCAGCACCACCTCGACGACCCCGGGTCGGCGGAGGAGTGGTTCCAACCGCTCACACCCGCCACGGTGCGAACGATCGACCGCACCGGCGGCACATTCCTCCACACGTCACGCACCAATCCGAGCCGGGTACGTCCCGGCGAGGTTCCCGCGCACCTCGCGTCGCGGGCGGTCGGCGACGGCCCCTTCGACTTCACGGACCACGCGCTGCGCGTCGTCGAGGCGCTCGGCATCGACGTGCTGATCCCGATCGGCGGCGACGACACGCTCTCCTACGCGCTGCGGATGCACGACGAGGGGGTCCCCGTGGTCGCGATCCCGAAGACGATGGACAACGACGTCCACGGCACGGACTACTGCATCGGGTTCTCGACGGCGGTCACACGCGGGGTGCAGTTCATCCACAACCTCCGCACCTCGACGGGCTCCCACGAGCGGATCGCGGTCGTCGAGCTGTTCGGCCGCTACAGCGGCGAGACCTCGCTCGTGACGGCCTACCTGTCGGGTGTCGACCGCGCCGTGATCTCGGAGGTTCCCTTCGACGTCGAGCGGCTGGGCGAGCTCCTTGTCGCCGACAAGCGCGCGAACCCGTCCAACTACTCGATGGTGACCGTATCCGAGGGCGCGACCATCGCCGGCGGCGACATGGTGCTGTCCGGCGAGGAAGACGCCTACGGGCACCGCAAGCTCGGCGGGATCGGCGAGCTGACCGCGGAGCTCCTCAAAGAGCACACGGGCGAGGAGATGATCGTCCAGGTCGTCGGGTACCTGATGCGGTCGGGCGCGCCCGACTCCCTCGACCTGATGGTCGCGACCAACTACGCGGTGATGGCGGCCGACCTCGCGCTCGAGGGATCCTCGGGGCGCATGGTCGCGCTCCGCAGTGGCACCTACACCTCCGTGCCGATCTCCGCCACGCGCGAAGGCGTGAAGCGTGTCGACGTGGACGAGCTCTACGACGTGGCCGAGTACCGCCCGAAGGTCCGCCACGTCCGGGGCAAGCCGATGTTTCTGTACTGAGGTTTGTTCGCGAGCAGGATTCCGCAGGAGCGGAATCCTGCCGCTCGGATCCCCCGCCTGCGGCGGGGGCAGATCCCTGAAGGCGCCCGCTGTCGCGGTCGCAACTGCTCGTGAGCGACTGTGCGCCGGGGTGAGCCATATGGGCGTCGTGCACGTCTGGAGAACCTCGCGCGCCTAGGATCATCTGGTGCGCATCGGGCTTCTCACGGCGGGCGGGGACTGCCCAGGGTTGAACGCGGTGATCCGCGGGGTCGTGGCGCGCGCGCGGCAGCACGACGCGGACATCGTCGGCATCCTCGACGGCTGGGACGGGCTGATAGAAGGTCGCTTCCGGCCGCTCGATCGCGACGCGGTGCGGGGCATCCTGCAGCGCGGCGGCACGATCCTCGGGACGTCGCGGCGCGACCCCTACGTCCACGGCGACGGCGAGGCCTCGGTGAGGGGCGCGATCGAGGGCGAGCGGCTCGACGGGCTGATCGTCGTTGGGGGGGACGGCACCCTCCGCAGCGCGCTCGCGCTCTGGGAGGAGGGTGTTCCGCTGGTGGGCGTCCCGAAGACGATCGACAACGACATCCCGGGAACCGACGTCACGTTCGGCTTCGACACGGCCGTGCAGATCGCAACCGAGGCGATCGACCGCATCACGACGACCGCGGAGTCGCACGACCGCGTGATGGTCGTCGAGGTGATGGGCCGTACCTGCGGCTGGATCGCGGCGTACGCCGGCATTGCGGCCGGGGCCGACGCGATCCTCGTGCCCGAGGAGCCCTACGACCTTCCGGAGCTGGCCGAGTTGCTGAAGACCCGCGCAGCCGATGGCCGCCGCTACTCCGTGGTCGTCGTCGCCGAAGGCATCGCGCCGCCGCCGGGAGCGCAGATCGTGGCCCCGCTCGACGCGTTCGGGTTCGAGCGGCTCGGAGGCGTGTCCGCGGTCGTCGCGGCCGAGCTCGAGCGGTTGACGGGGTTCGAGGCGAGAGTGACCGTCCTCGGCTACGTCCAGCGGGGTGGCACGCCGAGCGCGGCCGACCGCGTGCTCGGGTCGCGACTCGGCGTCGCGGCCGCCGACCTCGCCGTCGCGGGTGCCTTCGGCCGGATGGTCGCGCTGCGCGGGACGGAGATCGTCGACGTGCCGCTCGACGTCGTCCGCGCCGAGCCGCGCAGTGTCTCGTCGGCGATCCTCGACGTCACACGAACGCTTTCGGCGCCCTAGACCTGCTGCGGCTCAGCCGATGAGCAGCGCGTCGGTGGGCGCGTACCCGTCCGTGAGGAGCGGCACGTCGCCCGTCACGACGTCGCGCTCCCAGCGCCCCCTCGCGGCCGCTCGCAGGTCGGGCGCTGACGGGGCGCGCGCCGTGCGCGTCTCCTCCCACGACTCGGCAAGGCGCGCCGGGGTCGGCGCCGCCCGCTCCGTGCCGACGAGGATGATGTTGCGGATGTCGCCCGCGTACCGGTCGCCCGGGCCCTCGTACACGGGATGGAGCTCGACCGTCGGAAAGACGGCCGCGTAGGTCTTCCAGAGCGCGCGTGTGATCTCGGAGCTGCCGCCGGTGAGCGCGCCGATGACGTTCGTCGCGACGACGCCGCCAGGGGTCAGCCGGTCGCGCATCAGCTGCGCGAACTCGAGCGTCGTCATGTGGAAGGGGACGCCGTCCGAATAGAAGGCGTCGACCATGATCACGTCGAA
>DASTKF010000315.1:0-6097 GCA_035716065.1 Gaiella sp. | reverse complement strand
GCGTATGACCCCGACGGGAATCTCATGACCGCGTCACTCGTCGACTACGTGACGCCCACCGCCCCGGACCTGCCGGCGATCGTCGTCGACCATCTCGAGTCGCCGTCGCCGTTCACCGCGCTCGGCGCGAAGGGGCTCGGGGAGGGGGCGACGATGTCGGCGCCGGTCGCGATCGCAAACGCAGTCGCTGATGCCCTCGGCATGGACGACCTCGAGCTGCCGCTCACCGCACCCCGCGTCTGGGAGCTGCTCAACGGGCCTCGTGACACAGTGTCACTTGTGGACGGAGCGCCGCGCTCGGAGGGAGAGGTCGCGCAGGGGGGGACGGAATGAAGCCTGCACCGTTCGGATACGTGCGGGCAGGGTCGCTCGACGAGGCCCTCGCGGCGCTCACGGAGGGAGGGGAGGACGCGAAGCCGATCGCGGGCGGCCAGAGCCTCGTGCCGGCGCTCAACCTGCGGCTCGTCCGGCCGACCCTGCTCGTCGATCTGAACCACGCGGGTCTCGACGGCGTCGCGGCGAACGGGGCTCTCACGGTCGGAGCGACGACGCGGCAGGCCGCGCTCGTGCGCGACGAGCGTGTTCACCCGCTGGTGCGCGAGGCGCTTCCCTTCGTCGGGCACTTCGTGACGCGGAACCGTGGGACGGTCGGCGGCTCGATCGCCCATGCGGACGGCGCGGCCGAGCTACCGCTCTGCTTCGTCGCGCTCGACGGAAAGGTCGTGGTTGATGGCCCGAGCGGGCGGCGCGTGATAGCCGCCGACGAGTTCTTCGTGACGCATTTCACGACCGCTCTCGGCGCCGGCGAGCTCGTCGTGGAGACCGTCTGGCCGCTCGTCGCGACGGGCGAGTCGTGCGCGTTCGAGGAGCTCGCTCTCCGCGCGGGCGACTTCGCGCAGTCGATGGTCGCGGTCGCGCTCCGCCGGGGCGCGGACGGGAGGGTCGTCGACGCATCCGTCGCCGTCGGCGCCGTGAGCGACCGTCCGATCCGGCTGCGCGACGTCGAGACGTTGCTCGTCGGCACGTCCGGTGCCGAAGCCGCCCGCGACGCGGGATCTCTCGCGGCATCGCTGGTCGATCCGCCGGGCTCCATCCACGCGAGCGCGCGGTATCTCCGCGCTCTGACAGGAGCGCTCATGACCCGCGCGATCGAGAGGGCCGCTTGACCGAGGTCGAGCTCACGGTCAACGGCCGCATTGTCCGCGAGACCGTCGAGCCGCGGCTTCTGCTGACGGACTTCCTGCGGCATCGTCTCCGGCTCACCGGCACGCATGTCGGTTGCGAGCACGGCGTCTGCGGCGCGTGCACGGTACTCCTGGACGGCGTCTCGGTGCGCGGGTGCTGCGTGCTGGCGATCCAGGCAGACGGCAGCCGGGTCGACACGGTCGAGTCGCTCGCGGAGGGCGGCCCGCTCACGGAGCTGCAGGAGTCGTTCCACCGGCACCACGCCCTCCAGTGCGGGTTCTGCACGCCGGGGATCCTGATGGCGGCGACCGATCTCCTCTCCCGCGGTCGCCCGACGCGCGCCGAGATCGCCGACATGCTCTCCGGGCACCTCTGCCGCTGCACGGGCTACACGCCGATCGTCGACGCGATCGAAGCGTGCGTCGAGTCACCACAAGACGCGGGCGGGAGCGCGTGAACCTCGCGGCCTCCCTGCTTGCGGCCTGCGAGCGCCACCCCGAGCTCGAGGCGTTCCCGGGCCTCCGCTACGGCGAGCTGCTCGACCGCGTCCGGCGGCTCGCCGGCGGCCTCGGCGTCGAGCCCGGCGAGCGGGTCGCCGTCGTGCTCGACAACCGGCTCGAGACGGCGCTCCTCTACTGGGCTGCACAATGGGCCGGCGCCGTCTTCGTCCCGCTCTCGTGGCGGGTCACGGACGAGGAGCTCGACTACTGCCTCGACGACTGCGGGGCGAGGCTCGTGATCCGCGACGGCGACCCGCTCCCCGACGGACCTGCGCATCCGGGTGCCCTCGAACGCGACGAGCGCGAGATCTCGCTCCTGCTCTACACGTCGGGCACGACCGGCCGGCCCAAGGGCGTGCCCCGCTCGCACGCAGCCGACCGCGCCGGAGGCTGGTCGCAGGCGCTCCAGCATGGGTACGGCTGGGCGGACCGCACCCTAGGCGTCATGCCGCTCTACCACACGATGGGGATCCATTCGCTCGTCGCGATGCACCTCGTCGGCGGGTGCTTCGTGCCGCAGGCGCGCTGGGACGCCGGGGAGGCGCTCCGCCTCGTCGAGGAGCAGCGCCTCAGCTCGCTCTACCTCGCTCCGACCCTCTTCCACGACCTCGTCCACCACCCGTCGCTCGAGTCGACGGACGTCGGCTCGGTGCGGGCGCTCGGTTACGCGGGCGCCGCGATGACGTCGACGCTCGTCCGTCGCTGCGCCGACGTGTTCTCGCCCGAGGTCTTCGTGAACCACTACGGCTCGACGGAGGTCTACACCTTCTCGATCGGACGAGACCAGCTTGCGAAGCCCGGCTGCGCCGGTCGCCCCGCGGTCAACACGCGGATGAAGCTCCTCGACACCGGCGAGATCTGCGTCGAGCTCTCCTCCGCAGAGGCCTTCGCCGGCTACTGGAACCGGCCCGACGCCGACGAGAGAGCGATCCACGACGGCTGGTACTCGACGGGCGACACGGGGCACCTGGACGAGGAAGGGGACCTCTGGATCGACGGCCGCGTCGACGACATGATCGTCTCGGGCGGCGAGAACGTGCACCCGCTCGAGGTCGAGGACGTCCTTGCTGCGCACCCGGCCGTCCGGGAGGTCGCGGTGATCGGGGTTGCGGACGAGCGCCTCGGCCAGCACGTCACCGCGGTCGTCGTCGGGGCGGTCACGGAGGACGAGCTCGACGCCCACTGCCTCGACTCGCCGCTCGCGCGCTTCAAGCGGCCGCGCGAGTATCGCTTCGTCGACTCGCTTCCGAAGAGCGCTTCGGGGAAGATCCTCCGCAGGATGCTGCGGGACGGCACAGAGGGCGGCGCGTGAGCGGGCACGACGGCTTCGGGGTCGAGCGCGACGGTGCCGTCGCGAGGATCACTCTCGACGTGCCCGGGAAGCTCAACCGCGTCTCGATGGCCGCGCGCGATCAGCTCTCCGCCGTCTTCGCGGAGCTCGACGCAGACGACAGCGTGCGGTTCGTCGTCCTCACCGGCGCGGGCGGGCAGTTCACCGCGGGGGGCGACATCGCCGGCTTCCTCGAGCGGTCGCCCTGGCAGGTGTCGCAGCTCGCGCGGAACGTCGCCGCGCCGGAGCGATGCTCGAAGCCCGTCATCGCGCGCCTCGAGGGGTACGTGTTCGGCGTGGGGCTCGAGCTCGCGCTCGCCTGCGACTTCCGCCTGGCCGCGTACGACGTCCAGCTCGGCCTGCCGGAGGTGACGATCGGGATGATTCCCGGCTCGGGCGGGACGCAGCGGCTTGCGAGGATGGTCGGCCTCGGGCGGGCGAAGGACATCGTGATGCGCGGCCGGCGGATCAACGCGGACGAGGCGCTTGCCCTGGGCCTCGTCGGCGCGACCATGCCCGGCGATGGGCTCGACGCAGCCGTGGCGGGCCTGGTGGAAGAGCTGTCGCGGCACTCGCCGCTCGCGCTCGCGATGGCGAAGCGCGTCCTCAACACCGCGTACGACGGCCCGCTCCATCTGGGGCTCGAGCTCGAGGGCCTTGCGTACGGCCTGCTCCGCCAGACGCACGACTTCCGCGAGGGTGTCGAGGCGTTTGGCGAGAAGCGCCCGCCCGAGTTCACAGGGGAGTGAGCGCGTGTGCGGTGGATGCCCCGGCGCCGTGCCGGCACCGGGGCACAGGCGTTGCTAGCCGGACTTGCTCGGATTGCAGGCGTTGCCAGGGTTCAGCCCGATCGAGGTCAGGAACGCCCTGCCCTCCTGGCCGACCTGTCCCCAGCTCTGCGTGCGGCTGAACCCGTCCTCGTCTGGGACAGGGTTCCCGAGCACCCAGTTGTCGTTCTGCCCCGAGTAGGCGCATTCCGACTTGCCTTTCAACGGCGCCGTCTCCAAGCCGGCAATCCACTTGCCGTTGCCCGTGATCTCACCGGCGAACGCGGAACCCGCACCCACGCCCACGACGGCAACGACGCAACCTGCGACTGCGACGAGTCGCCTCACTCCCATTCCCAACCTCCCCTGATTCCGCCGTGCCCCCTCGGCATCGGCCGGGGAGTGACGGTACAACCCTCGCACGGGGCCGTCAACCTGGTGCCTCCGGCGCAGACCGCGCGGGTTCGGCCTCGACACGTCCGATCACATGCGGAACACGCCGAAAGTGGTCTCCGGCACCGGTGCGTTCGCGGCGGCGGCGAGGCCGAGAGCGAGGACGCGTCGCGTATCGCACGGGTCGATGATCCCGTCGTCCCAGAGCCGCGCGGTCGAGTAGTACGGCGAGCCCTCGTGCTCGTACTTCGCACGGATCTCGTCGGGGTCGGCGTCACCGACCGTCGTGAGCACGGTCGCGGCCTGGTCGCCGCCCATCACGGAGATCCGCGCGTTCGGCCACATCCAGAGCTGGCGCGGCCCGTAGGCGCGCCCGCACATCGCGTAGTTCCCCGCGCCGAACGAGCCACCCGTCACCACCGTGAACTTCGGGACGTCGGCACAGGCAACGGCCATCACGAGCTTCGCACCGTCGCGGGCGATCCCGCCCTCCTCGTACTCGCGCCCGACCATGAAGCCCGTGATGTTCTGGAGGAAGACGAGGGGAATCCGCCGCTTGCACGCGAGCTCGACGAAGTGCGCGCCCTTCTGCGACGACTCGGCGAAGAGGATCCCGCGGTTCGCGAGTATCCCGACCGGAAAGCCCTCGATGCGCGCGAACCCGCAGACGAGGGTGTCGCCGTAGAGCGCCTTGAACTCGTGGAAGCGGCTGCCGTCGACGATGCGCGCGATCACCTCGAGCGGGTCGAGCTCGTGGCGGAAGTCCTCCGGGACGAGGCCGTAGAGGTCGGAGAGGTCGACGACCGGGGGCTCCGGGCGTGCGAGCCGCCAGGGGGCGGGCGGCGGGTCGCCGAGACTCCGCACGACCTGCCGCGCGAGCGCGAGCGCGTGCTCGTCGGAGGTCGCGTAGTGGTCGGCGACGCCCGAGCGGCGCGTGTGCACGTCGGCGCCGCCGAGCTCCTCCGCCGTCACCTCCTCGCCCGTCGCTGCCTTCACGAGCGGCGGGCCGCCGATGAAGATCGTCCCGGTGCCGCGGACGATGATCGTCTCGTCCGACATCGCGGGAACGTAGGCGCCGCCCGCCGTGCAGGAGCCCATCACGGCCGCGATCTGGGCGATGCCCTTCGCGGACATGCGCGCCTGGTTGTAGAAGATCCGGCCGAAGTGCTCCCGGTCGGGGAACACCTCGTCCTGGAGCGGGAGGAACGCCCCGCCGGAGTCGACGAGGTAGATGCACGGGAGGTGGTTCTGCTCGGCGACCTCCTGCGCGCGGAGGTGCTTCTTGACCGTGAGCGGGAAGTACGTGCCGCCCTTCACGGTCGCGTCGTTCGCGACGATCACGCACGCTCGGCCCTCGACGATCCCGATCCCGGTGACGATGCCCGCCGACGGCGCCTGGCCCTTGTAGACGCCCCATGCGGCGAGGCCGTTCAGCTCGAGGAAGGCCGAGCCGGGGTCGACGAGCCTGTCGATCCGCTCGCGCGCGGGAAGCTTTCCGCGCGAGCGGTGGCGCGCAACGGAGGCCGCGCCGCCGCCCGCGGCGACGAGCGCCGTCCTCTCGCGGAGCTCGTCCACGAGCGCAGCCATCCGGGCCTCCCGCCGTGCGAAGGCCTCGTCGCGGACGAGGTGGGTCGAGAGAACGGTCATGCCGTCTCCAGCGTGACGAGCACTGTCCCGGTCGTCACCTGCTCGCCGGCCGCCACCTCGACCGACCCCACGGTTGCGTCGTACGGCGCGCTCACGATCTGCTCCATCTTCATCGCCTCGAGCACGACGAGCGGCTGGTGCGAGGCAACGCGCGTTCCGGCGTCGACCCTGACGTCGATCACCTTGCCGGGCATCGGCGCGGTCACGCGGCCGTCACCGCCCGCCGCCCCCGCCGTGAGCGCCGCCGCCTCGACCTCGAGCGGGCCGAGCGCCGG
>DASTKF010000314.1:0-4676 GCA_035716065.1 Gaiella sp. | reverse complement strand
GAGCGAGGCGCCGACGAGGACGAGGTTCCGCGGGATCCGGTCGGACAGCACTCCTCCGCCGACGACGACGAGCGCCTGGACCCCCTGACGGACGGCGAAGACGATGCCGAGCGCCGTCGCCGAGGCCATGTCGAGGACCGCGAACGCGAGCGCGATACTCGCGAGCCGGTCGCCGATCGTCGTGATCGTCGTCCCGGCCAAGAGCAGGCGAAAGTCGCGCTCCTGCAGGGCGCCGAGACGCTGGCTGAGCGGCATCGCCACGGCGGCAGGCTAGATGGTTGGGGAAGACTCACCTGTCCGAGGCGGCACTTGACAGAGAACGGTGTCAGACACCGATTTCTGTCAAGGGAACAACGGCCAGATGTGTGCCGATCTGTCCACAGGAAGAGTGCGGGGACGGATCGTTCGCACCCGTGCCAGCCCGGACGAGTCCCGATATCCGCCGTCCACAGGATCCCTTGTCGCCGATCGCCATGTCATCCGACCGACGGCTCGCGACGGCGCGCGCGATGGATGCGCTGCCGTGTCAGACACCGATTTTCGTCAAGGGCGAGCTGTGCCGATGTGGTGCCAACTCGTCCACAGAAGTCGCGGTCGGGGCGCGCGGGCGACCCCGGGTAGCGTTGCATCGTGCTGTATGGCGCCCACGTGTCCTCGGCCGGAGGCATCTCGAGCGCGATCGATCGCGCCGAGGAGCTCGGCTGCGCCGCCGTTCAGATCTTCACGCAGAGCCCTCGCATGTGGAAGCCGACCGCACACGCCGACGAGCAGGTGGAGCGGTTTCGGGTCCGCCGGGAGGAGGCGGGGATCGAGTACGTCGTCTGCCATGCGCTCTACCTCGTCAACCTCGCAAGCCCCGATCCCGGGATCCACGCCAAGTCGGTGGCGGCTATGCGCGCATCGCTCGAGACCGCAACCGCGATCGGCGCCGAGGGGGTCGTCTTCCACGTCGGCTCGCACCTCGGCGCCGGTCTCGAGGCCGGTCTCGCGCTCGTCGTGCCCGCGTTGCGCGAGCTGCTCGAGCTGACCGACGACCGGCTCTGGCTGGTGCTCGAGAACTCCGCCGGAGCCGGTGGGACGATCGGGCGCTCGGTCGACGAGCTGGGCGAGATCTTCGAGCAGCTGGACGGCCACCCGCGCCTCGGGATCTGCCTCGACTCCTGCCACTGGTGGGTCTCCGGGATCGACGTGACCGATCCCGAGACGCTCGATACCGCACTCGGCGCGCTCGACGCCAGCGTCGGCCTCGACCGGCTGCGCTGCCTGCACATCAACGACGCCGAGGTCGGCCTCGGGTCGAACCGCGATCGTCATGCGGCCCTCGGCGAGGGGACGATCGGCGACGGCATGGCGACGTTCCTCGCGCACCCGGCGTTCCAGGAGATCCCCGCGATCCTCGAGACTCCCGGCGCGGACGGGAGCTACGTCGGCGAGCTCACCCTGCTCGCGGCGCTGCACTCCAGGGGTCTGGCACCGTCAGGTGCCTGACCCAAGCGCCGCTACCGCCTCCCACACGGCTCTGGACGACCACGCGTCACTGGGACAGGCACCCTTGGCGCCCGTCCCCGATCTCAGTCCGCGACGCGCGCGAACACGCGGAAGCTCGGCCGCTCGAGCGGAAGCTCGTGGAACTCGGGGTTCCGGCAGCCGAGCTCGTCGAGGCGATGCTCGTAACAGGCCGAGATCTCCGAGTGGCACATGGGCAGCGGGCTTCTCCGCGCCTTCACCGCGCCGAACCCGTCGCGACGCCCCTCGAGCTCACTGAGCACGTCCACGTCGATCTCGACGTCGAACACCTTGTGGAGGCATCCCATGAAGGTGTGACCCCATGCCTCGTAGGCGTAGACGAAGGGGCACCCGCGCGCGATGCAGGCGCCGGGATAGACGACCCGGTCGCAGTGCACCTCGCAGCGGCGGCACTCGAGCTCGTCCTGCGGCCGCAGGGGTATGTCCGCCGGGGCCTCGGTGACCGGAACGAGCTCGTGCATGACCGAATCGTGTCAAGGCCGGGCCGCCTCGCGCAAGACTTGACGCCGGTCGGCGAAACGGGTAGTCCCGCGCCGCCTACTGCGCAGTGGCGCGCCCGGCGGAGCCTCTAGGGTTCGCGCTCGTGGTTCGTCGCGCCCTCTTCGTCGGCCTGCTGCTCGGGCCACTCACCATCGTCCTCCACTACGCGACCGACTTCGGCGCGACGACCGAGTTCGTGCTCGCCGCAGCGTCGCTGATCCCCCTCGCCTGGCTCATCGGAGAGGCCACCGAGCATGCCGCCGAGCGCACAGGCCCGGGCATCGGCGGCTTCCTGAACGCGACGTTCGGGAACGCGCCCGAGCTGATCATCGCGTTGATCGCCGTCAACGACGGCCTCACCGAGGTCGTCCGCGGATCGCTCACCGGCTCCGTCGTCGGAAATCTGCTGCTGGTCCTCGGGTTCTCGCTCCTGGCGGGCCCACGCGACAGTCTCGATCGCGTCTCCAGCTTCCTCTCGTTCGGGGCGATCGCCATCGCCATCCTCCTCTTCCTGGTCCCGGCGATCCCGTCCTGGCACGGAGACCCCGACCGCCACGACATCGCCGTGATCTCCGTGCCGGTCTCGATCGCGCTGCTCGTCGTCTACGGCGTGGTGACGCTCTATTCGCTGCGACGGCACCGTGGGATGCACGTTGCCGGCGAGGCATCCATCGGCGCCTGGTCGCTCCGCTCGGCGCTTCTCGTCCTCGGGGCGACGACGGTCATCACCGCGCTCGTCGCCGAGATCCTCGTGGGCTCGCTCGAGGAGTTCGCCCACAAGGCGGGCTTGAGCGAGTTCTTCGTCTCGGCAGTGATCGTCGCGATCGTGGGGAACGCCGCCGAGCACGGCGGCGCCGTCGTCGTCGCTCGCCGTGGAAAGGTGAGGCTCGCCGCGGAGATCGCACTGTCGTCCGCAGCGCAAGTCGCCGTCTTCCTGATCCCGGCCGTCGCCCTGCTGTCGTGGCTGATCGATCCGCTCGCGCTCGGCTTCCGCGAGGTCGAGATGCTCGCGCTCGCGGGCGGGCTCGTCGTCACGGTGATCACGCTCTGGGGCGGTCGCGCGTCCTCGGCGCGCGGCGCAGTCCTCCTGATCGCGTACGCGGTCATCGTCGCGATGTTCTGGGTCGCAGGCGACCGGAGCGATCAGCCGGAGGCGTCGGCAAACGCGGTCGGTGCTCTCGTCAGCGGATACGTCGCGACGTAGAGCTTCTCCGGCGCTCCGCTCTCGTCGCGCACCACGCGCAGCAACTCACCGAGCTCGCGACCCTCCTCGATGCGCCACCGATCGTCGCCCTCCCGCCGGAGCCACGAGACGCTTCGGCCCGGCGGCCCGTCCACGACCTGGAGCCGCAGGCGCCCTCCCTGCCAGGACAGCACGAGCTCGTAGCCTTCTGACCACCAGCGGCCCAGAATGGGCGTGACGTCGTCGGGCGCGCCGTCGTCCGGGCGCCACGGCTCCGGCGCGCGCGGCAGCTCGTCGAGCACCGCCTCGGCGAGGTCGAGCGCGAGCTTCTCTGGGCCGGCGCCTGCGCTCGTGTTGCACAGCACCGCGGCTCCGGTGCGCTCGGGCCGGTGGATGCAGACGCCGGCGAGGAACCCGGGCATCGCCCCGCCGTGGCCCGCGAAGACGCGGTCCCCGCGCCGGTACAGCTCGAGTCCGAGCCCCCAGCCCAGCGTCCAGGCTGCCTGGTCGGCCATCGTGCGCACGCGTGCCATCTCGTCGAGCGTCTCGCGCGACAGGACACCGTCGTGTCCGGTCGCGAGGAAGTCCGCCCAGCGGGCGAGGTCGTCGACCGTCGACCAGAGCCATCCCATCGCGGCGACCGGGCCCTCCACGTCGGGGTCCGGCTCGACGGTGACGCGGTCCGAGTACGGATCGACGAAGTAGCCCGTCGCGCTCGGCGGCTGCGGCTCGAAGCCGGTACGCGTAAGCCCCAGCGGCTCCAGCACACGTGCCCGGAGCGCCGGCGCGTACTCGCCCTCGTTCCGGCGGGCGACGATCTCGCCGAGCAGTCCGAAGGCGAGATTCGAGTAGTGCCATGCCTCGCCGGGCCGGAGGACGCGCTCGGCATCCTCGAGGCCTCCCAGCAGCTCCTCGCGCGTCGGAGGCGTCATCGTCTCCCAGATCTCGCCCGGCGGCTCGCGCTGGAAGCCGCTCAGGTGCGACAGCGCGTCGGCGACCGTCGGCCCGGGAGGCACCTCGGGGATGTGCGTTCTGAGCGGATCGTCGAGGCCGAGCACCATCGCGTCGCGCAACTGCAGGACGCAGACCGCGGTAAACGTCTTCGTGATCGAGCCGATCCGGTAGGCGTGCTCGGGTGTCGCGTCGTCCCCGCGCTCGACGTCAGCAGACCCGAGCGCCGCCCGCCACAGCACGTCGCCGTCGCGGAACACCGCCGCGCTGACCGAGGGGATGCGCTGCTCCGACTGAGCGGTGGCGACGAGCCGCTCGAGCCGGTCGACGAGACCTTCAGGCAGCGACACGAGCCCCGAGCGCCTGCGGTGCCAGCTCGATCGCCCGGTCGATGGCGTCGTCGTCGAGATCGAGGTGCGTCACCGCCCGGATCACCGTCGGGTGAATCGTGGACGAGAGCCCCACGCCCGCCTCGCGCAGACGCGCGAGCGCCTCGTCGCGGGCGGATCCCAGCGCGCCGACGTCGAGCTGGACG